>NZ_JBMVJB010000037.1:0-19830 GCF_049893425.1 Streptococcus sp. VTCC 12886
TAGCCGAAAACCCTTGATACATTAAGGGTCTAAAATCCGTCTACCGCCTTTCAGTACCTGTATTAACAGGAATTAACAAAACGCAAAGCCCGATTTTTCGGGCTTTTTTGATTTTCCGTCTGGTTAAATTTGGCAAACTTTGAAAATAATTTGGGGCGAATTTGGGGCTACTAACTATAAAGCGATAAAATTTTAAAAAAAATCGAAAAAAGTTTGTAAAAATACCTCACTACTATTATAAATAATATTTTATAGATACATAAGGTAAGGCGAGATTACCTTAAACAAGGAAACTAACAGGAAGGAGTAATAAATGTTTAAGTACTTAAAAAGCCATTCAAGATTAGAACTAATAAGCTGGTCATCAAACTAAACCTTATCATCCTAACCATTGAGTGGCACATCGAATTGAATAGTGAGTAATCACTATCAACCCCCTCGGGGGTGTACTTAAATGTTATCAAAAAATACTATGAAGGTAAAATACAAAGTAAATAAACACGGTTTTGACTGGAAAGCTTTCCTAGTGTGGTCATTGCTCTTTGCATTGATACTCTGGTTGGTTTTCGGATAAGGAGTATCTATGATCCAAGTATTATCAAAGGAAGAAATGATGAACTTCTTCCAGACGCATTCACGCTATCAAATTGCACAAGCCACGGGCATATCAGAGCAGACCTTGGCAGACTATGTCAAAAGTCGGACTGATATTGGTGGCATGTCTTTTGATAAAGTGATAAAGATTACTGCATACTATGAAAGTTTGAAAAAATAAATTCTATCACAAGAGAAAGTGACTGGGCAAAACTAGCCAGTAAATAAAAAACACAGATAGAGTCAAGCTGAGTATGATGAAATCCTGCCGAACTGTCTGTGTTTTTCTTTTTATCTCTATTATCTTAGACTATTTTCTTAGCCAATTTCGTTAGATTCATGCTCATTAGGAGCGATCGTACTAATCAAAAATTTGAAACAAAAAAGAGCGATTTCTCGCCCCTTAATATTTTTTTCTTACAACTCAGCAATCTGGCTCAAGTTAACTTCGGCAATGGTATCATTACCAAACATAGAGATAACCATTTTGACCTTATTGTTATCAATCTCGGTGATTTTACCGGTGTAGTCTGTGAAGGCTCCGTCAATAATGCGAACAGTGTCACCAACTTTCACATCAGTATCAAATTCTTTTACAGTTTGACCCATTGATACCAAGATTTGACGGATTTCTTCTTCCAAAAGTGGCGTTGGTTTTGAACGGTTCCCGTGCGAGCCCACGAAACCAGTTACGTTTGGAGTATTACGCACCACAAACCAAGCTTCATCAGTCATGACCATTTCAACCAATACATAGCCCGGGAAGCGATTTTCTTCCACTTCCTTAACTTCGCCATTTTTCTCAACTTGTACTGTTTGAGTCGGAATTTCTACACGAAGAATATTCTCCAGCATATTGTAAGTATGCGCACGTTGGAGTAAGTTTTCTTTTACTTTATTTTCATAACCAGAATAAGTTTGCAAAACAAACCAACCTTTATCAAAACTATCGTACATTTTCTTTCCTTTCTCTGGAACCTGTGCCTCGTATTCTTTAATGAAAGATTCATTCAAAAACTACGGTATGTCATTTGAAGACGCTAAAAAAAGCCCGAAGGCTTTCGCTTTTCTCTATTATATCACTTCCATTTTGAATATGGCAAGCATTTTCTAGAAAATATTAATTAAACTCATAATTCCTTTTGACAAAATAAGGTCAAATAGGTAAATGAGAGCAACAAAGAATGCGGAATACTGAATCACTGAAGCAAAGTCTTTCCAGCTTTGTTTTCCAGTAGGCCAAGCAGTCTCTTTTAAAATGCCAAAAATATCTGAAACGAATTTCATATGCAACTCCTATCGGGTTTCCTTGTGAACAGTGTACTGACCACAATGTTTACAAAATTTATTTACTTCTAACCGTGTTGGTTTGGGATTGCTCGAAAGGTTTATCGAATAATTTCGAGAGCCACAAACCGTACAGGCTAAACTTGCTTTTTTTAGTGCCATCATAGCCCTCCATCTTTACTATTCTAACATGTTTTATTCAGTTTGACAACTACTCAAACCAACTTCTTACCGTATCCCATAACGTTTTCGCCCGTTCTGGAATATTGGCATCTAGGATTTGTTGTTTTGTCTTTTCAATCAAATCCTGTGCTTGAGTAGTAATATCTTGCACTTGATCAGAGGTAACGACCGAATCTGAAGCACTTGTATCCTCTTCTTGAATCGCTACAATACCATTTTGAACATAGGCATTCTCCACATCAAAGGCAGTCCCTGCTGTATTTGGCAAAATCGCATCAGCTACTGTACGGAAGACTGTTGGAGCCATCCAGTAGCTACTGCTATCAATGTAATGATTCTCATCCGTCTGTTCAAAGCCAACCCACTGACTGATAACCAAATCAGGTGTATAAGCAATATACCACTGGTCATTAACAAGATTTACATCAAAACTTGTTTCGGTTGTTCCCGTTTTTCCTGCAAGATAGTAATTGGTAGCATCTGCAGATACACCTGTACCATTCGTATAGGTCCCAAGCATCATAGAGGTCATTTTATCTGCAACCGATCGGTCAATTACTTTTGTACTTGTCTCGCGATGCTGAGCCAATACCTTTCCACCCGCTGTCTCAATACGTGTAATTAGATGAGCATCCTTCATTACACCATCATTTGCAAAAGCACTATAGGCCTGAGCCATTTGCAAGGGGTTCGTTTCCACCCCTGATCCGATTGACGCACCAAGTACCTTTTCAACATTTTCCATATCAAGACCAAACTTTTGACCAAATTCAAAAGCCTTGTCAATCCCCAAGGTATTTACAATATATGCAACTGGCAGATTGTAAGATAAAGCTAAAGCTTGGTACATTGGGATGGTATCCGAAGTTGAATAGTCATAGTTGTGTAAGGTATAATCTCCATAGGTTTCTGTATGGTTATCCAAAGGTGTATCAATTGCCCAACCCGCTGCTACCGCAGGCGCATAGGCAACAAGCGGCTTAATAGTTGAACCGGGACTACGCTTAGCTTGAGTCGCAAAGTTGAATGTTCGAAACACAGCATCTTCCGAACTATTCACGCGCCCAACCAAGGCTCGAACACCACCACTTGTAGGATCCAAAGCTACACTAGCAGCTTGAGCCGAGGTTCCATCATAAATTGAAGTCGGGAACATAGTTTCATCATTGAAGATAACCTGCATACTCGCTTGAGAATTTTGGTCCATTTCGGTATATATTCGATAGCCGTTATTAATGACATCTGATTCTTTAAGGCCATAGCGATCAATCGCTTCAGCAATAACTGCATCAAAGTAAGATGGATAAGAATAGTTATCTTGTTTACCAGTATAGGTATCTGCTAACTGGCTCGCTAAATCGACTTGAAAACCTGCATTGGCAGTTGCCTGATCAATATAGCCAGCGTTGACCATATTTTGCAAGACTGTATCTCGGCGATTGATTGCATTTTCTAAGGAATAATAGGGATTATAAATTTCTGGACCTTTAAGCATCCCTGCTAAAACAGCTGATTGTTCAATCGTCAAGTCACTAGCAGAAATACCAAAATATTTTTGACTAGCATCTTCAACTCCCCAAACCCCATTACCAAAATAGGCATTGTTGAGATACATTGTAAGTATTTCTTGCTTACTGTATTTTTTATTGATTTCAAGGGCTAGGAAGAACTCTCTAGCCTTTCGACTAATGGTCTGCTCTTGTGTCAAAAATGCATTTTTAGCTAACTGCTGGGTAATCGTTGAACCACCACCTGAACGCCCCAAGGTCAAAACAGCTAAGATGGTTCGTTGATAGTTTATCCCTGAGTTTTTATAAAAACTTCTGTCTTCTGTAGCAATCACAGCATTCTCAAGATTATCAGAAATAGCGTCTAATTCTACATAAGTCCCTTTTTGACCAGATAAGGTCCCCGCTTCAGCACCGTCCTTATCATAAATAATCGTTGCAGCCTTTAATGCTTCCTGCAAATCCCCAACATTCGCAGTCTTTGCAAGAAAGAATAGGTAACCACCTACCGTAAGAACCATTATCCCTATCAAGATCAAAACTATTTTTGTCAGTTGATAGCGCCGCCAAAATTTACGCACCGGCTCTGGAATGCGAGACTTTTTCTTTGGTTTGTCTGAATGACCACGATTTCCCCTGCGACTACGGCTAGGTCTGTCATCATTGTCAGATTGAAAATCATCTGGAACTTCAATCGGCTGGTGTTGCAAATCGTCCATAGAACACCTCTTTCTAGTGATTTTGTACCATTATACAATATTTTCTTTCAGCTAGCTGAGAAAAACACCACTGCAAACCTGTCACAGCCGAACAGCGGAATTTTTTGTCAAAATATGATAAAATAGGGAGATTCTGAATCAGAAAAGGATTTCCAATGACACAAATATATGATATTACCATTATTGGTGGCGGACCCGTTGGTCTATTTGCCGCCTTCTATGCCCATCTCCGCCAAGCTAAAGTCAAAATCATTGACTCCTTACCACAGCTTGGGGGCCAACCGGCTATTCTCTATCCAGAAAAAACAATTTTGGATATTCCAGCCTTCCCTAGCTTAACAGGACAAGAATTAACCGATAACCTCCTTGCCCAACTCTCAACTTTTGAGACAACCATTTGCCTCAATGAAACTCTGACTGCCATTGAACCAGGAGAAGTTATTTCCTTGACAACCACCAAAGGCATCCACCAGACAAAAACTCTCCTTATCGCCATGGGAGGTGGCGCCTTTAAGCCTCGTCCACTGGAAATCGAGGGAGCAGACAGCTTTGAAAACGTTCACTATCATGTATCCAATATCCAACAATATGCTGACAAAGATGTAGTCATCTTAGGTGGAGGAGACTCCGCGGTTGATTGGTCATTAGCTTTTGAGAAAATCGCTAAGACTACTCACATTGTCCACCGTCGCGACAACTTCCGCGCCCTTGAACACAGCGTAGA
This sequence comes from Streptococcus sp. VTCC 12886, assembly GCF_049893425.1. Taxonomy (NCBI): domain Bacteria; kingdom Bacillati; phylum Bacillota; class Bacilli; order Lactobacillales; family Streptococcaceae; genus Streptococcus; species Streptococcus sp. VTCC 12886. The sequence goes on from NZ_JBMVJB010000037.1 coordinate 5,016, forward strand.
GGAACTCAAGCAGTCTAGCGTCACCATCCATACACCACTTGTCCCTAAAGGGCTTTCTGGGGAAAATGGCAGAGCTTCTGCCATTCATTTCGACAAGGTTAAGAGCGAGGACAAACTTACCCTGCCTTTCGACCACCTCTTTGTCAACTACGGTTTTAAATCATCCGTCGGAACGCTGAAAGAATGGGGTTTGGAGCTCAATCGCCACCGCATCGTCGTCAACAGTAAACAGGAAACTTCTGTTCCAGGTATTTATGCCATCGGTGACTGTTGTTTCTATGAAGGCAAGATTGACCTGATTGCGACTGGTCTTGGCGAAGCCCCAACCGCCGTCAACAATGCCATGAACTACCTCAATCCAAATGAAAAAGTGCAACCTAAGCACTCAACCAGTCTGTAAGATGAAAATTGTCATTCGCATTCCCCAAGTCTTTCCACAACTCACTGTTAAGGAAGTCTTGGAAGATTATTTTCTTATTCCTAGAAAAATCCGCCATTTCCTCCGCACCAAGAAGCACGTCCGTGTCAACGGTGAGCTGATTAACTGGCAGAGCCCGATTACCGCAGGCGACTTGTTAGAATTGACCTTTGACCAGGAAGATTATCCTGAAAAAAGCATTCCTCTGGGACAGGCGGACTTGGTGGAGGAACTCTATCAAGATGAGCACCTAATTATAGTCAACAAGCCCGAAGGTATGAAGACCCACGGTAACGAGCCGACGGAGATTGCCTTGCTTAACCATGTATCTGCCTATGTCGGCCAGACCTGCTATGTAGTCCACAGGCTGGATATGGAAACCAGCGGAGCCATTCTCTTTGCTAAAAATCCTTTTATCCTACCCATTCTCAATCGGCTTTTGGAAGACAAGGTCATCTACCGTGACTATCTCGCCCTCTGCCAAGGGCTGTTAAAAAAGACCGATTGGACTATCACTGATAAAATCGGACGGGACCGACACGACCGCAGAAAGCGAGTCGTTGACAACCAAAAAGGACAAGCAGCTTTCACTCAAGTCCATCTCTTGAAGACCATTGGCAAAAATAGTTTGGTCGCCTGTCGCCTCCAGACAGGTCGGACCCACCAGATTCGGGTTCATCTAGCCCACAACGGTCATGCCCTAATCGGTGACCCTCTTTATAGTTATGTAGCCGCCCCCCGACTCATGCTCCACGCCCAAAAACTCAGCCTAACCCATCCGCTAACTCTGGAAAAAATCAGCGTAGAAGCAAGGTCGGAGAGTTTTGAGGAAGTATTGAAAATGTAAAGAAAACTCACTATTTCAACAATGGAAATAGTGAGTTTTTCTATATCAATAATATCTATTTGACACTTCTTCTCTTAGGATCCAATCTGGAGTATACAAAACTTCCCAGATAGACGATAACAAAAGCTCCTGTAATCAAGCCTAATATTGCATTAAAATCCTGTGCATTGGGAAGAGCTAGCACAAGTAAGCACACCAGAAAAGCAACTGTGCTATTCAAGTCTTTCTTTTTCTTGTAAAAGAGATAGAGTTGGTTCAGCACAACTACATTTAGCGATAGGGTAACAAATAGTAGATAGATTGGCATTGATTTCCTGCCTTGATTAAATCTTAAATTATTTTTTCTTATTTCGTTTCAACAGTTGCACAAGGGCAAGACTGAAAAAAATAACATAGATCATCAATTCAAGCTTCCCGACATTGGACAAGCCCAATCGATAGATAAAGGCTATCAACAATATTGCTACCAGAATAACGTAACCTATTTCTTTGACAAATTTTATTTTTTCCATAGTATCTCCAGAAACAACAGTCTGCAATAGCCCTAAACTGTCTCATTATAAATCTTGAAAATCCGCTTCTTTACCAAAACCTTGCCTACTTAACTTGTATTCCCTCTGTTTTAAAAAGGGAATTAGGAAATTTGAAAAAACTAGCACCCCTGCATACAGAGTCACATGAGATCCCGTCCATAGCAGATAAAACAAGACTATATATACCAACTGTTCCACAAGAATCAATCCAGCCAAGTACTTGAGTAGCAGACCCCCTCTAAATAACTCAACCAACTTAACTCTAGCATATAGGTCAACTAGATATTTCACAACCAATAGAAAAAACAGGAACAAGGCTGGGACAATACTCTGAACCAATAGACTAACTAACATAAGCCCATAACTGATTTTAGTCAGGCTTGATAACGAACGATTTTTATCAATGCTTGACACGAATGCCTGGACATGTCTCAATTCTTCTTGTAATTCGCTGGACGATTCCTTGGCCAAAAAGAAACAAATCAAGCACTGCATTACAGCTACTGAAAACATGATTCCTAAACTAAGATGGAAAGCCAATTCCCCAAAAATTATTTCAACAGTAAATTTGTGCATCATTATAACGGGATATTCTCGGATACAAAAAAACCTCTCGTTAGAGAGGCTACAGATTATTCAAAAATATTCCCCAATTCGACGTCAACGCGGTTTTCCTTGACATTGATATCCGTCACAGCCAGCAGGGATTTGTAATTCGCTACGCTGCGGTCCCCTTTTTGGTTTTCCGCAAAGACAGCCACGCCTACCAAGGTCGAGTCAAACTCAGACAAGAGGCTAATCATACCATTGATAGTTCCACCATTTTTCAAGAAGTCATCGACGATTAAGACACGGCTTCCCGCCTTCAAACTACGTTTAGACAGGAACATCTTTTCGATACGGTCGCTAGATCCTGACACATAGTTGACAGAAACAGTTGACCCTTCAGTAATTTTCAAATCACGGCGAACGATGACAAATGGTACATTAAGAACATTGGCAACCGCATTCGCTAATGGAACACCTTTTGTTGCAACTGTCATAACAGCATCGATTTTTTCATCTTTAAATGCATTTGCAATAATGCGACCCACATTTTTTAGGATGTGAGGTGTTGATAAAAGGTCTGAGGAATAAATATAACCTCCAGGTAAGATACGGCTACTTTCAGCCATCTGACTGCGCAGTGACTCTGCGATTTGCAACGACTCTTCTTTTGAGATAGACGGTGTGAAAACAACACCTCCACTAGCACCAGTGATGGTTTCAATTTTCCCAATGGAGCTTTCCTCAAAAGCCTTTTTAATGATGGCAATATCTTCGGAAATGGAAGATTTAGCTGATTCATACTTTTCAGCAAAGGTATTCAAACTTGTCAATTCATAAGGGTGGTTGATGAGATAATTGGAAATCACTACCATCCGTTCGCTTCTTCTTAACTTCATATGATCATCCTCTAAATTTATTTTTTCTATTATATCACAAAAACAACAAAAAGCGAACTTTTTATATAAAAAGTCCGTCTTTTTTCGCATTTTATAGAAATACTACCGATACCATGAAGGGGAATAAAGCCTATAGTGTTCATACCAACCAACTATTCTCTCAGCTTGCGCCTGCATCAAGGGGATTTGTTCGGGATCTACTTGTTCTGCCCAAGAAAGAGCTCCTAGACTATTTACTGTGATATAAAGAGCAGTGAGTCTCCAAAATTCCTCTGGAATGCATCCTTCAAAATAGGCATCCACCTGACCACGCGCAAAGGCTGGAGACAAATCTGCCGTGAAAATCAAACGGTTGAATTCTTCCCAGGGGTCTCCTATATCGTAGCGATCAAAGTCTAAGATTTTTAGTTTTCCATCTCTTCCCAGTAGAAAATTACCTGTATGAAAATCTCCATGATGATAGGCAATCGGTCTCCTTTCAAGCAAATGACGGTTGGCTTGGACAAAGTCTATCATGGCTTGATCATTTGGATAGGAATGACTAGTTGCTTGGTAGGCAGCTAATTTACTGTCAATCTTTGCCTGATAAAAACTGTTCCAGTCGCGCAGACTTTGATCAATAGGCAGACCATGCAGGGCTCGTAAAAACTTTCCAGCCTGACAGCCCAATTCATACAAGACAGAATCCGGCAGATCGGAAGCCACTTTATTCATATCCTGACCTTCCACCCATTCATAGAGAGTGTAAACAGACAAGTCATCCGCCCAACAGCTTAGTGGCTCTGCCACAGGCAAACCTAGACCAAACAGGTTTTCAACTAATTGAAATTCGACTTTCTTGACCTCAATAGCTGACCGCTCTGCTATTCTCAACAGACCAAAGCGACCATCTTCTAGCTCAACCTTGTACTTTTGGTCCGTGGACCAGCCTTTGGTGAGGGGCTGTCGAGACACTATCCTAACTGCCATTAGTCGATATTAGGCTTATAGAAGGCGCGGTTATCCATGGCAAAGATGCGGTTGGTCATCTCGCCTGGGCCAACCTTATCCAAGGCCGACAGCATCATCATCATTTCCGCATCGATATTGTCAATCATGTGGAGGATTTCCGCCTCCATAATCTGCGGACGGACAGGGCTTCCATACTCCAAGAGGCCGTGGTGGCTGAGGATAACGTGGCGCAGAACAGTCACCTCCTCCAGACTATCATCGATGCCCAATTCCATCAAGACCTTGGTAATCTCTTCATCAATCAAGGAAATGTGCCCAATCAGATTGCCACGGACAGTGTAGCCTGTGTTATCAGGGCCTGTCAGTTCAATCACCTTGGCTAGGTCATGAAGCATGATTCCTGCAAAGAGCAGGCTCTTATTGAGCTGAGGATAAATATCACCAATTTTATCCGCCAAGCGTACCATGGTCGCGGTATGGAAGGACAAGCCTGAATAAAAGGCATGGTGATTGGTCTTGGCCGCTGGATAGGAATAAAATTCCTTTTCATATTTACCGTAAAGAGCACGGACAATCCGCTGCCAAGTGGCATTTTCTATGAGGAAAATCATCTGATTTAGGTAGTCCTTGGTGTCCTTGACATCCACAGGTGGTTTTTCCTTGAAATCAGCAGGGTCGTTGGGTTCACCAGCTTTTGGCAAACGAAGAACCAACTGATTGACTTGGGGTGTATTATTGTAGACTTCACGGCGTCCCTGCATATGAACTACAGTTCCAGCAGTAAAATCCTTGATTTTCCCTGGTTGGGCGTCCCAGAGCTTGCCCTCAATCTCACCAGTCTCATCTTGGAAGGTCAGAGCCAAGTAGTCTTTGCCAGCCCGTGTTTGACGGACTTCTGCTGTTTTGATCAAATAGAATCCTTCGAAGAATTCATCTTTTTTCATTTGGTTAATTTTCATTATCTTCCTCATCTAATGGGGACAATCCAAGCAGTCCCTTAGTTTGATCATCTTCGTACAGGTCGATGGCTCGAAGACTACGCTCGATAGCGTTGGTTCGAGTCGTTAGGAGTTTGTCAATATTGCTGCTGGCCTGATTGAGTTGTTTCTGAGCCTTAAGCAAGAGGTCAGAAAACTTGCCAAATTCCAGCTTGACATTGCCCAAGACCTTGGAAATATCATCGGCCGACCGTTGAATATTGAGGGTTTTAAAGCCGACAGAGAGCGAATTAAGCAGGGCAGAAAGCGTGGTCGGTCCTGCTATCACGATATTTTCCTGACGGCGAAGGTCATCAAAGAAAATCGGATTGCGGACCACTTCTGAATAAAGCCCTTCGGTTGGCAAGAACAACACACCAAAATTAGTCGTTTCAGGTGGATTGAGGTACTTGCTCTGAATGTCCTTGGCAAAACGTTTAATAGCAGCCAAGAGATTTTTCCGATGGAGGTCAATCTGGTCCTTATCCCCACTTTCGTAAGCATCTTCCAAGCGGTAGTAATCCGCCAGCGGAAACTTGGAATCGATTGGCAAGTAGATATAGTCGCCTTCCGTCTGTCCTGGTAACTTGACCGCATACTCCACGCGCTCACTAGAGCCTGAAACCGTGGCAAACTCTCGCTCATATTGGCTAGGTGTCAAAATATCCTCGATAATCTGTCCCAGCTGCAATTCACCCATGATGCCACGGGTTTTGGTGCCAGACAGGACCTTGTTAAGACTACCCACATCACGCGCCACCGTCTGCATTTCGCCCAGACCACGATTGACCGATTCCAATTGCTTAGACACTGTTTCAAAGGAGGCTTGTAGGCGGGTTTGCAGGGTTTTCTCCAGCTTTTCCTCAACCGTCTGCCGCATTTCTTCCAGGCGTTTTTCATTGGACTCCTGAATGGCCTGCAAACGGCGGTCGGTGGCATCTCGCGTTTCCAAGTGGCTCTTATTCAGCTCTTGACGGATGTCCGTTAGCTGTTGGTAAAGTTCCGTGCGGAGTCTTTCCACTTCCTGATGAATGGCTTGCTGCTGTTTGAGAGTTGCATTTTCTAGTTGATAGCTGAGCTGATCAGACAAGCTGTCTGCTGTGTCTTCTGCCTGATCTTGCAAAAGCAGGGCCAAGCTCTGCCATTTTCCATAAAGAAAAACCAAGGCGAGCAAGACCAGTATCAGTAAAATAAGTAGTACAATATCCATCTAATTCTTATCCTTACTGTAGATTAGGACCACATAGCCCTTATCCAGTTGAATGTATATATCTCTATCTATAAATTCGTTAGAGGAATAGCATTTTTTGAAAAAATAATTGCTGGCATCCAGCGGATACTTGGCATGACGAATGGTCAGGCGACTGCCATCTGACGGCATAAAGGAAATATAGGTCATTCCTTGAATAGGTTGAATGACATGCCTTCCTGCAGGTCGAAAACGAACGATGTTCTGACTGTCCACTAATTCAATTTGCTCCATGTAGGGTGCCAAGTCAGGCTCTGCAGCTAGAAAGAGATTGGCCATCATATGATCCATGCGTCCACCCAAGGCTCCGTATATGTGAACCTGAGCCTGCGGATAAACTTTGAACACTTCCTTTAACGCTAACTCTAAGTCTGTGTCATCTTTTTCAGCAGGTGCTTGTAGGAACCGCTCTGCTAGATCCTTTATCCGCCCTAATTCTTCAGGTGTCACCGAGTCAAAATCACCGATAGCCCAGTCAAGAGGTAGGGAATGTTCCAATAGACGAAGTGAGCCTGCGTCTACCCCTACATAGAGGTCTGCAGGCTCAGGAAGGCAGTCAAATGAACCACCTGCTATTAGGGCAATCTTAATCATGGAGGGCTGCTTTCAATTTGGCAACGTTGACATCCAAATCGCCTTTGAAGAGGTAGGAACCTGCCACAAAGACATTGGCACCCGCATTTTTGGCTGAATGAATGGTCTTATCGTCAATTCCGCCGTCCACTTCGATGTCAAAGTTCAAGCCTTTGGCTTCACGGAGTTTGACCAAGGCCTCAATCTTCTCAGCTACTTCTGGAATGTAGGCCTGACCACCAAAACCTGGGTTGACCGTCATGAGAAGCACCTGATCCACTAAGTTGAGCACAGGCTCAATGGTCACAAGAGGTGTCCCTGGATTGATGACCACACCCACCTTCATACCAGCGGCACGAATTTTTTGCAGGGTTCCATGCAGGTGAACCGTTGCTTCTGCATGAATGGTTAAAATATCTGCACCCGCACGTGCAAAGGTCTCGATATGATTTTCAGGATTGGACACCATGAGATGGCAATCAAAAACCAGCTTGCTATGAGGACGCATAGCCGCAACCACATCCGCCCCAAAGCTGATATTTGGCACGAAATGACCATCCATGACATCAATGTGCACATACTCCACACCTGTCTTTTCTAAACGTTTGAGCTCTTTTTCAAAATTTGCATAATCTGCCGCCAAAATAGACGGTGCAATCTTATAATGTGACATACAGAACCAACTTTCTATTTGAATTTCTTACTAACCTTGGCATAGGTTTCACGCTGATTTTGGATTTCGCTGAGGAATTGGAGATAATTGTCAAAGCGACTTTGGGAAATGGCAGAGCTGACAACAGCTTCTTTGACTGCACAATCCGGCTCATGGGTGTGGGTACAGGTCCTAAATTTGCAGTTCTGGCTGGCTTCTGCAATCTCTGGGAAACAATCTGTCAGTGCCTCAGCCTCCTTGACTTCATAGTCTAGAGATGAAAAACCTGGCGTATCCGCAATTTTCCCACCGAAGACATTGTAGAAACTGACCGCACGAGTGGTATGGCGACCACGCCCCAGACTATCTGAAATCGCACCTGTTTCCAAGGCTAATTCTGGCGCAATGCGATTGAGAAGAGTCGATTTGCCAACCCCTGTCTGCCCCATAAAGACCGTCACCTTATCCTGCAATAATGGCGTCAATTCCTCCAAACTATAGACAAAAGGATAGCCAATTTTCTCATAGATAGCCTTGAAGGCATCCATCTCCGCCCGTTCTTCTACCAAGTCCATCTTAGAGATATAAATAATGGGATCCATGTCCTTCTGTTCCAAAAGCACTAGGAAACGGTCTAGTAAATTGGCATTAAAATCAGGTTCCTTGGCCGACATGATAACCACCGCCTGATCGATATTGACGATAGGAGGTCGAACCAGACTATTTTTCCGCTCATGAATCTTTAAAATGTAGCCTTCTGAGTTTTCCTCCGCAGAAAAGTCCACAAAATCACCCACGTAGGGCGTTTGTCCCTTCTTACGAAAATTCCCTCTGGCTCTGGTTTGATAAATCTGTCCATCTGCCTCGACATAGTAAAAACCTGCCAAGGCCTTGATAATTCTTCCTTGCAATGAAGACTCCTTTGTGTGTACTTGTTCCTATTATACCAAATTTCCTAAGAAAAAACCGCAAGCGGTTTCGATTTTGCATTTTACTCTAGTCATTTCAATTGAAAAATTGTATAATAAAAAGCAAGCGGAGGTGGTGGAACGGCAGACACGCATGCTTCAGGCGCATGTGCCCATCGGGTGTGAGGGTTCAAATCCCTTCCTCCGCATTATTTATAAAGGATAACCCCAAGTCAAAGTTGATGACTTGGGGTTATTCTTTATTCTGATCATTTGGCTTCAAATCATTTAAGTAATTTTAACCAGATTAGCTTTGAATGCAAGATATGGGCCACAAAAATCTGATGTCTCTCTTTTCATAAGTAGAAAGTTTTTGATTTGCGATAGAAAGCCATATAGTAACAAAGCCATAATCCCCATCCCATCAAGCTAATCGCAATCACCGGTAACAACCACCACTGTTGTTTATAGGATAAGACAAGGGTATTCTGCCCTTTTTGGCTTGTGACTGTTGGAACTCCGATAGTGGAAAGTTTTATATCTTCTCTATTTAACACTTGATGGTTTAGGACCAGCTGGCTATCTTGGTAAACAATAATCGGAACCGCCGTTTCTTCTGCTTCTTTTGCTGTCCATGTAATCACTAACTGATTCCCTTTAACCTGCTTTTCAAAATTAATATTTGGAAGAATAATCTGGTCATGGTAAGCATGATAGGCCTTACGTGTCTCTTCATTTGTTGCAGGTCCGGATTTTTCTTCTAAATTTGGTAAGTAGTCTGGAGTTGATTTCTGAGCAAGATAAATAAATTCACTCAAGTCTGATGAATGGAGAGAATCACGCAATTCATCAGCCGAACCATAAAGAGAAGTATAGATCCGGTGTTGCATAAAGGTATCACTATAGTAGTCCTCTTGGATGTCTTTACCATTTTGATACCATATAAACCCAACTCCGATAAAAAGAGACATTAAAACTATCTTAGAAAAAACTTTTTGCCACTTCTCGGATAGGCGTGTTATTTGCAATCCAACGACAACTAGTAAAAAGACATTAGCGTAAAGGAAAAATCGAGAAGGAAATTGAATCAACTCAATAATGGCAATTCCCTTCCCTGCTACTAATTGCCAAGGAAATAGATTAGTTGATAAAATTAGATATATCGTATAGGTTATAGATAATCCTGCAAGAACCCGAGAATGCTTTTTCCAATTTTTTACCAAAAAGAAAAGAAAAAGTCCAAAGTAGAGTGGCAAGGAATACGGATAGTACAAGAATCGGATTTTGAGGTGAGTGACTGTTGATAATACAAACTTCTTATTCACAAATGGGGGTATCAAAGTATTTGTCACCTCAATATTAATGAGTGGTAACCAAATATTCATTGTTAGCAGTAGGAAAACAAGTATTGATTTGGCAACTTCTCCAACAATCTTAAACTTTTGTTCTGATTTTAACCAACCAAAAAGAAAGATGATTCCATAAGCGATAACTAAGAATAACGTTGACAACATGTGAACCTGCAACATCAACCCTACTGCTCCTGCCATAAGGAAAATAGGAACTTTCTTGGTTTGCAAGAAACGAACTGCTGGAATAAGACAAAGCGGAAACAGTGCCACTCCCCAGCTAGTGAAACCTTGGGATACCCACCAATATTGAATAGAATAAGTTGTCACGAAAAACATTGATAGTAAAAGAGAGAGTGAGTATTTGACCTTAACCTCGCGGAAGAGAACATATAAAGAAGTTGCGCTCAGTGTTCCCAAAAATAAATTAGAAACAATCTGATAGCGGTACCAAGTGCCACTCAACAATACCAAGACGCTTTGCAAGTATGCAAAATATGGGCCATAGAGAGCATTAACAATTCGACCAGACTGTTGATAGCCATACAAACTGATAATATAAGAGAAATTTCCCTCCTTCAGTTGCATTGCTCCATCATAAAAATGATTGTAATGGAAAATCAAATCTGCTCCTGTTACCATCCCCTTAGTCACTAAATGTGGAACTAATAATAAAATAGAAAAGCCCACAAATAGGCTAATTGCCACAAGGTGGGGATGTTTTTTTTGTAACTTTTTAAACATATTTATACCTTCATGTGAAGAAAAATTTCCTTCCATTTTGTTACCTATATACAAAATTATCTACTTATACAGTTGTGGGTGCTACCTCTAAACAAGAATATACTAACGGAACACCAAAATAATGTCTATTACTCTCCGAAAATCAAAAATATGCCTTGGCCAGAGACTTAATGAATAACATATTCAGTGGAGGTTTTTGACCAATAAACTTGAGTTAAGAACGAAATAGAGTTCTACCTTCGGCTTGGAGACGCAAACACAAATCGATTTATTTCCAACCTTCAAAGGTAAATCAAACCTTTGGAACTAAGCTATTTTTATTTTTCATTGAGTATAAACGAGTATCTAGCACCCTACCTCAAAGGATAAGGCTGGAACAATATTGCCCAGCCTCAGTTCCTTTTAGTATAACAAGCTTTCGTGAGTCAGTCAATGAATAACACAGAAGTTCCACCTCATATCAACCAAGTAAACGAATTCAATTTCATTATGTAAGCGCGAAGTATGAAAAGCGAGCCAGCACAACCATATTACTTTACTACAACTTTTATCTGTGTTAGAATACCATAAATTTATTTTTTAGGAGTTAAAATGAAAACGGCATTAGTACTAATTGACTTTCAACAAACATTTCGAGATGGGTCTTGGGGTACTTCTAGTAATGATCAGGCCGAAGTCCAGGCAGCTAAGTTACTAAAACATTTTAGACAAAACCAACTACCTATTTTTCATATCCATCATTGGAGCCAGCATCCAGATTCTCGTTTCTATTTTATATCAAACGGGTTCTCTGCTATTGATATGGTGAAACCGTTCGAAGATGAATTAGTCATAACCAAGACCGTTAACAGTGCTTTTATCGGAACAAGTTTAGAAGCAATTCTCAGAGAACAAAGTGTCAGTCGTTTAATTATTACCGGTTTGACAACCCCTCATTGTGTATCCACCACCATCCGTATGGCAACAAATTTAGGTTTTTCGGTCACATTAGCAGAAGACGCTACTGCATCATTCCCACTACATGACCATAACGGCAGAACATTTAGTGCCCAAGAAATCCAAGACTCTACTTTGGCTAGTCTGAACGAAGAGTTTGCCACTATTTTATCTACCCAACAAATTTTAGATAGCCTATAATCATTATTTTTAAAGCTCAATCAATGCATATTCCATATCTCTTTTCCTTGAAACTTTACATTTCAAAGGATACCAATGGATATTTGTTATTGACGAGCTTTTTGTTTTTACTCTACTATTCAACGAAAATCAAAAACATGACCTGCTCCACCTACGATGAGGTAGGTCTTGGCGAGCTAGTTTCGAATAGTTTCTGCCAGTTGTTCACCACCAGCTAGAATGGAACCACCAAAAAAGGCTAGAACATCTACTTGTTCTAGTCCTTGCTCTGTTTGGAGAGCTTGTATTGACAAGGAAGACAGATCCCGCGGTCCACAACATTGGGCTAATTGATTAACTGCCTGCGCTAGTATCATGATAAGCCAACTTCCTGGAGGCTATCAGACAAGCGTGCGAAGTCAACTATAGAAAGTGCTTCTCCACGGACACTGGCTTCCAGCTCTGCCATGCCAAGTGCCTGCGTCAGCTTGTCCTTGACTTCTTCAGACTTTCCGAAATGGTTGGTCAGGTTGTTCCACAGGGTCTTACGACGGTGCACAAAGCTGGCCTTGGACACTCGGAAGAAGAAATCTTCGTCCTTGACGTTCACCAGGGGTTGCTCGCGGCGGACCATTTTGAGAATGGCGGAGTCCACGTTTGGTGCGGGCACAAAGACGGTGCGAGGCACGATGAAGGCCACCTTGGCAGTCAGGTAGTACTGGACCGCAATGGACAGGCTGCCGTAAGCCTTAGTGTTTGGCTCGGCAGAAATGCGGTCGGCCACCTCCCGCTGCATCATGACCACGAACTCGCTGAAGGGAATCTTGCTCTCAATCAGGTGCATGAGGATAGGGGTGGTGATGTAGTAGGGCAGGTTGGCCACGACCTTGATGGGCAGGTCAGGATTCTTGAAATTCTGAATCTGGGTCTGCAGGTCGGTCTTGAGGATATCTTGATTGACCACGGTCACATTGTCAAAGCGACCCAAGGTATCCGCCAAAATCTGAATCAGGCGGTCGTCAATCTCAAAGGCCATGACCTCAGCAGCACTCTCTGCCAAAAATTCAGTCAGTGCTCCGATTCCAGGACCAATCTCGATAACATTGACATTCTGGTCAATCTCTGCCGTGTCCACAATCTTCTGTAAAATATTGGTATCGGTCAAAAAGTTCTGACCGAAGGATTTCTTAAAGGTAAACCCGTGGCGTTCAAGGACGGCACGAGTAACGTTTTTGTCTGCGATTCTCATGTGTGTTCTTTCTTGTTTTTTTATTTCTAGGTAAACTTCAGATAGCGATAGTGATCTGTTGGATCCGTCCAGTTTTGAATGCCACAAAGCTCGAGATTAGATACCGTCAAACCCGTTTCTTCCTTGATTTCGCGAATGATGGAGGAAATAATACTCTCTCCACATTCGACATGGCCCCCAGGGAAAGTCACACCAGGCCACTTTTCAGATTTTCTATCCTGGACCAATACCCGCCGACCGTCTGTAATCATACACATATTGGTTGGATGACTTGCTCTGTCCTGCTCATACTCTCTTAGTTCAACAACTTGACATAATCATTCATACTCCCCCATCGCCTCCTCGACATCCGCCAAACTTATCCCGAACAAGTTTAGGCGTTTGAGCAGTTGCTTGCCGTTGCAATAGCCGATGCGGAGCTTATCTCCCAGATATTCCCTCCGCTTGCGACTGTCGCTGCCCATAAGCAAGCCTAGGCGCATCAAATCGGACTTGGTGATGTCAAAGTTATGTTCATCATCGTAGTAACCACGCACGCTTGCGAGAGCTTTTTCCAAGTCCTCAAAGCTGGCGTGTTCAATGCCCAAGGACCGCCCTTTTGTTTTGGATTGGGGCCGAGCCTCGTCCCGCTGTAAAAAGGCGTGTTTGACCGTGGGAATAGCCTGCATAATGATTTTTCGAATCCGCTCGCCATTGTAGTCTGGGTCAGTAAAGACAATGACACCACGCAGGTCATGGAGTTTCTCTATGCGTTCCAAGTCATCGTCTGATATGGCAGAACCTCTAGTTTCGTAGGTATCCACCTCGTAAAACCGTTTGAGGTTTGCTGTGTCGTCCTTGCCCTCGACAACTATGACTTCTTGTATCTTAATTTTCTGAGTCAATTCTGAACAAGCTCCTTGCATTCTCGTAAGTCGCTTTCGCCACTTCTTCGACCGACTGGTTGCGAAGCTGGGCCAGCATTTCCACCACATAGCGGGTGTAGCCAGTGCGATTTTCCCGACCCCGCTTTGGAACTGGGGCCAGGTAAGGTGCATCTGTTTCGACCAGGATTTTTTCTAGGGGCAATGCTTGCGCCGCTTCCTGGAGTTCGACAGCTTTTTTGAAGGTCACGACTCCCGAGAAGGAGATGTGCATCCCTAGGTCTATGAAAGCTTGAGCCTCCTCCAGCGTGCCAGAGAAGGAATGCATGATCCCTCCACGCGGACCGACGCCGACTTCCTTAATGATCTGGTAAGTATCTTCCAAAGCATCACGAGTATGAACCACAAAGGGTAAATCCAACTGCTTGGCCAACTCCATCTGACGTTTAAAGACGCGTGCCTGGGTTTCCTTGTCAGCCGTCATCCAGTAGTAATCCAGTCCAATTTCCCCCAGGGCAATGACCTTGGAATGTTTAAGAGCCTTGAGTAGATAACGTTCAACTTCTTCATCATAGGTGCCAGCCTCTGTCGGATGCCATCCCAATGTTAGATAAATTTCAGGGTACTGGTCAGCTAGCTCCATAGCCTTGACAATGGTTGCTCGGTCAAAACCAACCACATTGTGGAGGGTAACCCCCATCTCCTTGGCAAAGTCTAGCTCTTCTTGGACCCGTCCGTCAAACTGTTCAACATTGAGATGTGTGTGTGTATCAAAAATAGTTACCATTCTCTTTTTTATAAGCTCCTCTTTCAAACTACTAAGTAGTATACCATTTTTCCACCTGTACGTTAACTAATAAGGAAGGTAAGTGTCTAGAGTTTTGAGAAATAGAAAATTGTACCAAGAGAACGGAGAAATCCGTTCTCTTTTTCTGTTGTTT
>NZ_JBMVJB010000038.1:0-18995 GCF_049893425.1 Streptococcus sp. VTCC 12886
GTAAGTGTCTAGAGTTTTGAGAAATAGAAAATTGTACCAAGAGAACGGAGAAATCCGTTCTCTTTTTCTGTTGTTTTAGCTCTATTCTCTTTATTTTAGGAGGTCACAAATGTCATCGAAAGAAAAAGAAACACGTGAATTGATTATTTTGTTCTTGATGAAGCAGACGGGAATAACTCGTCAAGAATCAATAGAAAATATTAAAGAACTAGAATCTTTTGGCTTGATTAGTTTTAACTCAAAAGGTGGCCTTAAATTTAGGGAGGTGTAGTCATGGAAAGAATCTCACTTGCACAGGTTAATAACGGAGAAAGATTCTTCCGTGTCCCAAAATTACTTTTTGAATCAGAAATTTATAAAAAGATGTCGGCTGATTCTAAATTACTTTACGCTATCCTAAAAGATAGATTTGAGCTATCAGTTAAAAATAATTGGATTGATCCTGATGGAAATATTTATTTTATCTTCACAGTTGAAGAAATTGGTGAGATGTTGGGCTGCGGAAAAGATAAAGTTATTAAACTTAAAAAAGAGTTGAAAAAGTATGACCTCCTGGAAGAAGTCCGACAAGGTTTGAACAAACCAAATTTGATTTATCTTGGCTCTTTACAAGTGGAAAATGTGTCTAAACCCTTGGCACAAGCGGAAGTCGGAAAATCAGAATTCCAGAAGTCGGAAAATCAGAATTCAAGAAATCTAAAAAACAGAATTCAAGAAGTCGGAATTCCAGAATCTAATGATACTAATTCTAGTGACCCTGATTTTAGTAACAGTTTAATTAGTTCTAGAAAGGCTGAGAAAATTTCAAGAGAAATTTCTCAACCTACTGGAGCTGGTAACCAACAATCTCAAAATAAATCTGACAGTTATATCAAACCAGAATATTATTCTCTCTTACAAGTCATCGCTGACAGATACAACGATAGACTATTTGGTTTTCCCAATATTGTGACTATTACTCACAAACAGAAAATGCAGGTGGGGAAATATTTGGAGGAGGGATATATGACCAGTCAGGAAGTGATTGATATTATTTCTCGTATTCCAGAGGATTGTCAATCTCCACTAGCTTATCTCTTACAAAGTCTTGAAAATTTGAAAGAAGAACGCCGACTGGAAGCTAAAATATTGGCTCATAAAAGGGCTCAATCTTATTACGAGAGTTAAGCCTAAGAATCCTTGACCTGGGGAAGTCGTAAAACTGCCTAAGTCCTTTGAAAACTGAATAGAACGACTGTCCCAATCAGCGTGGCTAGGTATAAAAAGAAGAAGCGGGGGCGGTGTTACGGGAGCTAGAAAGACATATCTAGTGCCTGCCACAGTAACGTAAAGGCATAGTGAAAGCTATAAGCCGAAGGAGTTTGAGGTTAACTAGACTATAAACCTTGCGTAAGAAACCACTGCAGCGGTGAAATAACCACTCGGCATGGCTGTAAATCCAGCCTTTCATTCACACAACCAAAAGGAGGTTTAAGCATGAATGGAATTAAAAAAACAGATACGGAAGTAACCATATCTGACTTGAAAAATTTAGGTCGTCAAGGAGGCGTGACCGCTCGGCTTGACTCTGGGGAAGTTATCACGTTAAAAGCGAAGTATGCGACACGAACCCGAAAAGCTATTATAGCAGGTCAAGAAACCGAAGTTGAAATAATTGTTTACTATGCAGACATTTACAAGCAAATCAGAACAATCAAACGAAAGAATCTTGTGATTGCTAGAAAAGTTAAGCAAAACAATCAGACCATTCTTCAACTGACGGGAAAAGGTTATCATCGTCCTTAATGACTATACGGAGGTGACAACACAAAGAAACATTATACCAGAAAGATGTTAAAAGTGGTATAATAAAACTCAAGAGAGAAGAAAGCGAGGTGACAAGATGGACTATAAAGACGAAAATGGCGTGGAATATCACAACATGAGAGACATGGAACAAGTGAAAGAATTTCAAGCCTTCATCGAGGAGCAGGATGCTCAAGAACGCCAGCGAAAACCAAAGAAAAGCCGTGTTTATCCTTGGACAGGTGCGAGTTTTGGTGATTTCATCATGGGCACATTTAAGGTCATATTTTACAGTCCCATCTTTATCCTTTTGTTTTGTATCAATCTTGTTAAGGCTACAGTCAGCTTTTTCATCACCTGGATTCTTGGTAAGGTTGCCATCTTAATTCTATTAGGATTCGGAGGCTTTCTGATAACTTATCCTTTCCCTCAACTAGATGAACCAATTGGTCGGCTTCTCGATTTATGCAGTCAATGGTTCTTCAATATGGGAGTTGGTCAAGAAATGACACTGTTTCCAGGTGGAGCAGTTGAGATTGGCATTATTCTTTTTTTATCCGTTTTGGGAGCGTTTGGCATGACTGCCAACCCAGACTAATCACACACTAAAATACTATACTCACAGACGTCCCGTTACTTTAAGAGGCGTCTTTTTCATACAAAAAAGGAGAAATTATAATATGGACACTATCGTACGTATCGTTCAAGTTGTTGGAACTATCATCACTGTTTTAGGGCTTACTTGGGGTCTAACTGGAGCTTATGACTACTTTGGAGGTCGCCGTAGCCGTGATACAACCCGTCAAGACCAAGGTCTAGAATCTATCATTTCAGGTGGAGCGATGGCGATTATTTCAGGCGGTTTGACCACTGCTATTGTCGCAGCTCTCAATGCAATTTCATTCTAAAAGGAGACGTCTATGATTGATACGAACATTATCAATCAGTTAACCTCAAGTCTCAGCGAGTACAACCCAAGTTTAAACTCACAGATGGCGGCCGTTAACCAGTCTTTATTGGCAATCGGTTATATTCTTTTATCCATCTTCTTCATGTTAGAAATGTTGGGATTTTACCAAAACTTACGTTTATCAGGTGGAGGAATCACCATCAGAACTTGGCTGGAGGTAGGTTTAAAATACCTCTTTGCCTTCTTGTTGGTGACCTATTCCAGCCAAATTTTTGACGCTATTCTTTGGCTAACGAACGCAGCTATCAATATGATTGCTGAAAGTAAAGATATAACCTATACCTTTGTTGAACCGACCAAGGGCAATGTCATTGCTAAGACGGTTATAAAGTTGGTAGGTGTGTCGGTCGAGTTTATTGCAAAAATAACAGTCAATATTCTTGTAATGTTACGTTTTGTAGAAATGTACCTCCTCAAGGCGATTGCCCCTGTTATTATTGCTTTCTTTATGTCAGATTCCTTCAGACAGATTGCTAAAAATATTATCATGACTTTTACGGCAGTTGCTCTTCAAGGATTGATATTGATTATACTTTGTGCCGTATATCCTATGCTTGTACAAGATGATTTCCTGAAAGTTAAAATGGAAGGTTGGGGAGCTAGTTTTATTACTTCCTTTGCTTCAATCGCAAAAGGTATCATTTTCATATTTATGCTGGTTGGAAGCCAACGACGTGCCAAGAGTTTGCTGAACGTGATGGGATAATCAGTCAGGACAAATTGTTCTGACTTTTTTTGTACCCAAAAAAGAGAAAGGAAGACTGATGAACAGACTAGGAAGTGAATTTTACAAGCAAGTCAAAGATTATGAAAGAAATGTGGTTGGGGGCTTTACCTTTCGTCACCTGATTTTCATGTTGGGGATTGTCTTATCAGCTATTTTATCTACGGTTATTATTTTGATGGGATTGCCTGAAATCCTCCTTTACATTATCTTACCCGTTATTTTAATCCCCTTCTTAATCTTTGGACTGAAACAAGAGGAACGACTGAAAGAAATGGTCTTGTTTAGGCTGACCATACAAGAAAGAGCCTATTTAACAGAATTTGAAAGCGAGGAAAACTATGATAAAACTGCCTTTTGGCCAGAGAAGGGGGTCAGAGAAATTGACCCAATCGGAGGAAGCGAGGGCGAAACGCCTTAGACGCTCCTTGAAGCCTTCTACACAAAACACATTGAGATACACGTCACTCTTTGAAGATGGCATGTTACACGTCACAGGAGAGGTCTATTCGGAGACGTTTAAGCTTGGCGATGTCAACTATATCACAGCCAGTGAAGAGGAGAAAGTGGATATTATTGACTATTATGCTGGAGCTTTGAATAGCTTAAACTCGGCTAATAGCTATCAACTTCTTATCCTCAATCGTCAGGTGGATAGTAAGCTCCTAACCAATATCACTTATGACGCTATTGGTGACGGCTACGATGATTACCGCCAGGAATACAATGATATGATTGAACACCGTTTCGCCTACGATCAAAACAACTTCAAGGTGGAAAAGTTCATCACGGTATCGACTTCGGCGATGGACAGAAAAACAGCCAAGCGTCAACTGAACGACGTCGGAACAACGCTTAGAAACCAATTTCAGGGCGTAGACATTACTCTAACATCTCTTGACGGTTCACACCGTCTGAATATCTTTTCTGACCTACTACGTGGTAACCCTTATCTAAATCTGGACTATCATGATATAGCGATTTCTGGATTGAGCACAAAATCCTTTATTGCTCCTAATCGGATTCGTTTCTACGAAAACTATATGATGATGGACGATAAATTTGCCAAAATCATGTTTATCCGACAATATCCATCATTCCTGAATGATGGTATTGTGAAATCTCTGACGGACATTGGGATTGAATTGGCTATCTCTATCCAAGCTAACCCTTATGATATTGGGGAAGCGATGATGTCAATCAATACCGCTGAAAGTAACGTGAATATGGATATTGTCAAATCTATGCGTAAAGGCTTTTCAGATGGTATTCCTGAAGATATGGCCGTCGGTGGGGTTGCCCGTGAGACTAGCGAGGCTGCTAAAAAATGGCGGTCTGAAATCCAAGAAAACGACCAAAAAGTCTTCTCTGGAGTGATTACTGTATTCTTTAAGGCTGATAGCCTGGAGCAGTTAAACGACTTTAGCCAACGTATCAAGACGGCAGGTAGGAAGCACGTCGTCGATTTTGAAGACATTTACTACCATCAGGAAGAAGCACTCAACTCTGTCCTACCTATCGGACAGGTCTATTTAGACGCTAAAAAAACTCTCATGCGTGATATGACCACTTCTAACCTGGTCACGCAAATTCCATTTACTAACGTCGATTTACAGTCTGAAAGTGAACGGGCTATCTATTATGGGCAAAACCAACTCTCTAATAACGTTATCACGGTTGACCGTAAAAGAGACCTCAATACAGGGTCAGGCGTCGTTTTAGGGTCGTCTGGTTCTGGGAAATCCGTAACGGTAAAAGCAAGAGAAGTCATTCCAACGATTTTGAAATATCCTGAAGACCGTGTTATCATTGTTGACCCTGAAGATGAATACTCAGATATTGGCCGTGAATTTGGAGCACAACTGATTGATATTTTCGTTGGTTCGAATACTCACTTAAACCTGATGGACTTGCCTGAAGCTGACCGTCTGTCATCTGAAGATACTGACCCTATTGGTCAAAAATCAAATTTGATTATGGGTCTATTTGAGAATATTCTAACTGAGGTAACCGATGAAGAATTTTCTATCATTGACCGTGTGACCCGTCTCTGTTATGAAAAAATCACGGATAGAACACCTACACTGAAGGATTGGCACAAGATATTGAAAGAGCAGCCTGAACCTGAAGCTCAAAACCTAGCACTTAAGTCAGAATCTTATGCGACAGGGTCACAGGATATTTTCTCTTATGAAACGAACGTCGATATTGAAAGTCGCTTTATCATCTTTAACCTGAAGAAGCTAAACCACAAACTCAAGCCGTTTGCCTTAATGGTTATCCAGGACTATATCTGGAATCAGGTGGTTAATAATCAAGGTAAAGTAACGACACATATCTATTTCGATGAAATGCAGCTCCAGTTTAACACAGACAATCAGGCTCAATTCTTTACGGAGTTGTATTCCCGTGTCCGTAAATACGGGGCAATTCCAACAGGCATTACGCAAAACGTCGAGACCCTAATGGCACGTGAAGAAGGGCGTAAACTTCTCTCTAACAGTGAATTTATTATCCTTCTGAAACAGAAGCCACAAGACCTGAAGGTATTGGCAGAAACTATCCACCTGACACCAGCCCTTATTCGCTATGTTTCAAAACCAAAAGCTAAAGGAACTGGCTTGATTGTGGCAGGTTCAACCGTTGTACCGTTTGAGAATCCAATTCCAAGGGATTCTAAACTCTTTAAACTGATAGCGACAGACGCTTAGAAAGGGGTGGCGATTGGCAGATAAAAGAAAGCCACGTGGGATTCTAGAACGTCGTAAAGCTGTCAATAAAGCCACACAAGAGGCATTTGACAACTATAACCCACGTGACGCTAAATTTGCGACCAAGGAAGCCTATAAGAAGGCTAAAGAAAACATTAAGGCTGAAAAGAAGCTCTATCGCCTTGTAAAGGAAAGAAAGACCAGGTATCGCCTGAAGCAATCTCCTGAAGACAAGAACGCCTGGAAACGGGCTAAACAAGATAAGCGGATAGCCAAGAAAGTCTATGTTAAGACGGCACAAGCCACAGGTGGAACAGTCCCTCAAAAAATCCGACGAGGGGCAGTTCGTTCTGCCAAGCAAGTGGTGAGAAGTAACATCGAGGACGCTGCACTTCAAGATGACAACCTGGGAGCAGTAGTTGATGCTAGACGTAAAATCAGGAATTTCCATTATCAGAAAGCGGCTACCAAACAAGCAGGGAAAGCAGGCTACAATCTAGGAAAATGGACAATTTCAAGAAGTTACGGCTTGACCAACCGAGGCTATAACTTTGTCAGAGGCAAGGGGTTCACTAGGACGCCACAGGCTGAAAGCTGGCAAGGAAAACTAGCGGTCAGAATGCGAAACTTCAAGAATCGTTTAAAAAACTCCAGGGCTGGTAAGATGACCCGTGGGACAACTAGGGGCTTGGGTATTCTATCTAAGCCCTTAAGAATTGTCCTACATAATCCATTATCGGCTAAATCTTATGTGATTATGTTTCTAGCGGCGGTTATCATTGCTCTCCTGGGTATTCTAGGAGGAAGTTCTACGGTCACACAAGACGAGTTTGCCCTTAATCAAGCCTGGCTCTATTTGTCTAAGATGGATAGGGAAAAATCCACGGATAAGGTTGATTACTGGACAGATATTGATTCGGTCATGACTTACATGAATTACCGATACGGTGATTATGACCTGAAGGCAAAATGGGATAATGGGGTGACGACCAATATACCAGGTGCTAATCAAAACGCAACCTATGAGACGGCCTTGACCAGTCTTTGGAATGGTTTGAATCAAGATAAGGACAACCTGAAAAATATGCCTGACCTATACGGTCCAAAATCAAAGATGGCCTGGGTGATGTTGCCGAAACAAGACCGTGAAGATTACGAGGAATTGCTGAAGGAGGCGGAGAGTGAAGGGTTTTACTCTTACTTGCAGGAGTTGGAAAATCCTTTCTTTACACCTGCAGAAGAAACGAGCTATAACACGCCTATTCGTATTATTAAGCGTTTTGGGTACACATCTAAAACCAAGGTCTATAACGGCTCTACCTTACAGGCTAACGGCGGTCAAAAACTCCTGGCTGTCTTCTCTGGGACTATTGAAGTCAAGGGAAGCGACGTGATAATCAAAACACCTGGAACACGATTTACCTATAAGCAGGTGGAACAGATTCGCTATAAGACAGGGGATAGGGTTGAGGAAGGCGACCAAATAGGGATTGTCAAATCAGGTGGAAATCAGACTGTCTATTACCACAAGAAAGAAGAAGATGGGAGAGATGGCAAGAAAGCCAAATGGACGTATGTGAACCCTGGCTTTTACTTCCGACTGGTGGACTACACTCAAACCACGTCCGTCTTGACAGATATTGAATTTTCAGGAGACCTGGCGACACGTGTGAAATCAATTTACCGCTATATTAAAGACAAAGTCCCAAATGCGACAGATAACGGGATAGCGGCCATGCTTGGAAACTTTGCGACAGAATCCAACATTACCGCCAAGCGTGCTGAAGGGGACTATCTTAAACCTCCAATCGGAGCGACCAGCACCTCCTGGGATGACCCTAACTGGTTGGCGATGAATGGCCCAACTATTTATAACGGGGCTTATCCTAACATTATTCATCGAGGACTTGGGCTTGGACAATGGACAGATACAGGTGACGGTTCACGTCGCCATACTATGTTATTGAACTTTGCGAAGAGTAAAGGGAAAAAATGGTATGACCTGGAGCTTCAGTTGGACTTCATGCTTAATGGTGATAGTCCCTATTATATTGCCAACCTCAAGGATATTCTGACGTCATCGGCTGACGTCAATACACTTACTTACCGATTTCTGGTAAATTGGGAAGGTAACCCTGGAGATAAACTAGCTCAACGTCAAAATAGTGCTAAACAAATGTTAGCCTACTTTAAGCAATCAAGTGGTGGAACTGGGATAGCAGCTGCGAGTTGGAATTTACCACCTCAATATGTTGCTAAACTCAAGTATGGTCAACCCTCAACGGCTTCTTTGACAACCCAGCGAGGTAGTGGTTATCCTGTCGGGCAATGTACCTGGTATGTCTATAATCGCTTGGTAGAAACAGGAATCCTAACGGATTTATCAGGCAGCTATGGGTATTTGAGTCATGGTCAATATTGGGTAAGGAACCTGGTTGCTAAAGGTTGGAAATTTAGTACAACACCAAAGGTTGGAGCTGTGATGTCCGTACAAGGTGGCTTTGGTGGAACACAGTATGAATATGGCCACGTGGCCTTTGTGGAACATGTCAATGAAGATGGAACGTTCTTAATTTCAGAGTGTAATGTATCAGGAGTTCAGGACAAGGTACATTATTCTGTTTTGACAAATCAAGCTTATCTCACCTTTGCTTATAAATAATGAATTATCATAATCAATATATTTCTAAATATAAATATATTGATATTTAGAAAGGAGTGGCGGTAGGTTGATTACCGCCTATCATTTATGTTAGACACAAACAAAATTAAAATGTTGAAGTTTGTTTCGGTGGCTATCGGCGTTATCTTTGTCTTTCTGCTAGGCTTTGGTTTTGGGCAGATGGGGAAATCTTCAACACCTGCTAAAGAGGCTAAAAAAGCAGAAGTAGTTACCGACAAGAAGGGTGATGAAGCCGTACTGACCCAAGATTTTGTCACAGAATTTCTAATGGTTTACTACACTAAGAAAGACCTGTCAGAGAACAGAAACCGTTATAAAGAGTATATGACCGATACCATGTATAACCAGGTGGTCAATCTGGAAGACCAGCCAACTAATCAAACCTACAAGGGCTTTGTAGTTGACTTTGAATATAAAGATTCTACCGTGTATCTTGATAATCAAAAGAATACGGCTATTGTCAAGGTCAATTATAACAATACCTTACTGGCTAAGAAAAATGACTATTCCCAAGCACGGACAGAAAGCAACACGGCCACGTTACGGCTCAACTTTACCAAGGTTGGCGATGGCTTTCTCTTAAACTATATGGAAAGCATTATCCTTGTTGACGCTGAAAACTCTAAGCAGTATGCAGATGTCAATATTGCGACACCAGATGAAGAGTTAGAAGCTGAAGGGGAAATTTTACCTGAAGTCACTGAATCTAGTCAAGAAACAGAGACTAGCACTGAAACCACAGAAGAAGGAGAATAACATGGCACAAAAAACATTGCGAGAGCGTTTAGATGAAAAGGAAACAGCTCTAGAAAAGGCTGAAAAGCAAAAGCAGATTTATACCGAAAAGGTAACGAAATTAAAGGCAGAAGTCAGAAGCCTTAAGGCTGATATAACTTTGGAATTGCTGACGGAGCGTAACCTTGATTTAGACGACCTAGAACTCTTTATCGATGATATTAAAGGGTTAAAGGACAAGGTAACTCTTCCAGATGAAGCAACTTCCTACTAGGAGGTGACCCGAATGACTTTTAATATTATTGACGTCAATTCTCACGAGACCAGGGCGGTCAATAGTCGTGATGAATTGCTGACACAGTTGGAAATCGCAGATAAACGCTGCGAAGCCCTGGGACTAACGGCAAGCTATCTGATTGAACACCTTGACCGTGACGGTGAAAGCGTCTTGGAGAATATAAAGTTTACACTCCCTTATGATGGCGTGATTGATGAACTCCTGGGGGACTTTGGTTTCAAACGTCCCTCTAAATCAAGCCCTTTAAATGCGTTTAAAGACAAGAATAAAGGAAAACCAATGAACACGACACCAGAAATAGTCTCTCAGACCACACCAGCTTTCTCACCTGCCTTAACAGCCAAGATGAAGCGTCAAACAAGACAAAATAAACTCATGCTTGCCCTGGTTGGTTTGCTTGCCCTGGGAGGTCTCTCTTTGGCTAGTCTGTCCCTAGGGCAGATTACTAGCTTAAAGCAGGCTAACCATACCCTAACGGAGCAGGTGGAACAGTTGGAAACACTGACGGTTGATCAAGACCGTATCGATGTTTTCAGTCGTTACTTTCTCTCTAACTATTACGCCAACAATAAAGAAACGGTCTCAGACTTTATTGTGAAAGACCTGAAGAAGACGATACAAGTTTCTGAAGGGACACTACAATCAGTCATTTTGGAAGAAGTCACCCAAAATAAAGACACTTATACCGTAACGTATGTTTTGGTGGTCAAGGACAACGAGGAAAACCGTTCAAATGTCCGTCTTTCTTTTGAAGTGAAAGAAGACGCCAAGTCAATGTATGGCTACTTGGTAAAGAACCAACCGAAAAGCTCCAAATACCCTAAATAAACGAAAGAGGAAATTATTATGAAAAAAATCATCACTCATTGCTTTAGTGACACTATCTGAAGAAGCGTGTTTGTAAGCCTAATTGATTTAAGACGCTCTAGGGCGTCTTTTTTCCGTTTAGAAGGAGAACTTGATGGAACAAGATAGAATGTTATATCAGATTACGAATGTCTCTAAAATCACAGGAGAATTGGTTTTAAAGGCACTCTGGGCAATGACCCAACACATGTACGAAAAGCACCAGTACAATCAGAATAATCAAAGTTTTACAGGTGAGACTAACTACAATAAATTCATGGCGACGAATACCGACAAGGAATTTAAAAACCTGAACGTTACTGAAGCTCACCTAGACAAACTGAAGAACTACCTTGAAAGTTATGGGATTGGTTTTACAACTAGGAAAACCAAGGGACAAGAGGGTCAAGACCTTATCTTTGAGGTCAAGAATAAGGCGATAGTTGAACGCTCGATGGAGAAGGCTCTCCAGGATATGACACGAAACCCCAAAAAGGTCGCAGACCAAATTGCTAAAAAACCAGGGGATAGAAGCATAAGCGAGAAAATCGCCTACTTTAAAAACCATTTCAAATACAAGGGAATTTCAAGCCCTTCAAAAGGCAAAGACAAAACGAAAGGGGTCTAAATGGAACGAAAACGTAAACACTTACTCCCTTATCTCATAGTGGCTTTATTTGCCTTCTATGCAGGTCATTGGCTCTTTAAGCTCTATCTCAACGCTCCTGAAGTTGTTGACCCCCTCAATCCATTCTCAAAGTATGGGTGGGTAATTGATAACCTGGAAACGAAACATTGGCTAGACCTTGCTTTCACGCCATACTCTCTAGTGGCTGGCAGTATCGGCTTTGTCTCACCCTTCTTGATATATCTACGGGTTGGAGATAGAGGCGTTTATCGACACGGAGAAGAAAGCGGGTCAGCCCGCTTTGCGACGGTTAAGGAGCTGGCCACTTTCAGGGATAAAGAACCCGAAAATAACATGATTTTCACAAAAAATGGTCAGATGGGCTTGTTTAATAAACGGTTGCCTTATGACAAGCAGTTGAACAAAAACGCCCTTGTGATTGGTCTGCCCGGTGACGGGAAAACCAGGAACTTTGTAAAACCTAACCTGATGCAGATGAACGGTAGCTATATTGTCACTGACCCTAAAGGGCTTTTAGTTCATGAAGTCGGCAGTATGTTAGCCAAGAACGGATATAAAATTAAAGTCTTTGACCTGGTTAACCTAACCAACTCAAACACCTTTAATATCTTTCACTATATGAAGACCGAGCTGGATATTGATCGTGTAACTGAAGCGATTGTAGAAGGAACGAAGAAGTCCGATAATCAAGGGGAAAACTTCTGGTTAACAGCGGAATTACTTTTGACCCGTGCCTTAATAGGTTATCTCTATTTTGACAGTCAGCTTAGTCATTACACGCCAAATCTATCCATGGTTTCAGATATGATGAGGAATGTTAGTCGTTTAGATGAAGAATTTCCAAGCCCTGTCGAACAGATGATGGAAGAATTGGAGGAACGTCTTCCAGGGAACTACGCCTATAAACAGTGGACACTCTTCAATTCAAACTTTGAAGCTGAAACACGTATGGGAGTTACAACACAAGTTGCGACACGTTACTCTGTCTTTGACCATGATGCTGTAACTCAAATGATTGCTTCAGATACGATGGAAATCGACCGCTGGAACTTAGAAAAGACGGCCGTCTTTATTGCTATTCCTGAAACCAATAAGGCCTTTAACTTCCTAGCTTCCCTCTTGTTTGCGACCATGTTTGAAGAACTTACTCATAATGCGGACGCTATTATCCAAGGAAGACGAAAAGGGCTATCAGCCGCTGACCTCTTACACGTGCAGATTATCATTGACGAGTTTGCCAACATTGGTAGAATACCAAACTTTAACGAGGTCTTAGCTTCTGTCCGAAGCCGTGAAATCTCTATCAAGATTATCCTCCAGGCCATCAATCAGCTTAAGTCTCTCTATAAGACTGATTGGGAGACAATCTTTAATAACTGTGCTAGCCTTCTCTTTTTGGGAACGAACGACAAGGATACCATGAACTACTTCTCAATGAGGGCAGGGAAGCAGACCATCAATCAGAAGAACTATTCCGAATCACGTGGCCGTCAACGCTCCAGCTCTATCAGTGAACAGACTCGTCAAAGGGACTTAATGACACCTGATGAAATTGCCCGTATCGGCGTTGATGAAGCCTTATTCTTCCTGTCCAAGCAAAATGTTCTGAAGGATAAGAAATTCGACGTCAACGACCACAAGCAGGCTAAACTATTGTCAGATAGCCCACAAGATGGTAACTGGTACACATATAGACGCTATATGAACGATATTGAGGAATGGTTTGAGAATGTTGACCAAACCCAAATTATTGATATTACGGAAGATGTCATGGCTGCTTAATTGTGGTATAATAGCTTGTAAGAAATGTTAAGAGAAAGAGGTGATGTTATGGACTTGATACAACGGTTGAAATTGGAACGTGATGGGCAATTACACGGTGGAATATATGATATTACACAAAAGCGTTTCGCCTATAACTCCAACAAGATTGAAGGAAGTCGTCTAACTGAAGAGCAGACTAGCCAGATATGGGAAACCAAGTCTATTGCTAATATTGGCAATCAAGGTATTAAAATTGATGACCTTGTTGAAAGTGCAAATCACTTCAAGTGTTTTGATTATATTTTAGATACTGTTAATGCTCCTGTAACAGAGGAGTATATCAAAAAGCTCCATTCTATTCTTAAGAGCGGGACAAGTTCGGAAACCAACCCTATAACTCCAGTTGGAAGGTACAAGGTTGTAGATAACGAAGTTGGCAGTATTGCAACAGTTCCTGTTGAATATACCGAAGAAGCTATGATTGGTATTTTAATGGGCTATGATATGGCTAAAACGAAGGATTTAGCTAGAATAGCGTCATTTCATGCCAACTTTGAGCGAATACACCCTTTTGCCGATGGTAATGGTCGGGTTGGCCGTCTTATAGCCTTTAAAGAATGTTTAAACCACGGTCTTATTCCGTTTATTGTCGATGATGATAATAAACTAAAATATTATAAAGCATTAGCTAAGTCTCAAGAATCAGATGACCCTAGCTATTTAAAAGACTATTTTAAGACAGAACAAAAATTTTATGAAAACTATCTTAAAAATAAAGGGTTTGTGGGTAAAATCAATGAGACTAGAAATGGAGCAGTCATTTCAAAAAAGTTTGACGCTTTCTATGAAAAATTAGATTTTTACAGGAATAATCAACCACCCACTAAAACAGAAAAAAACAACACCAAGCACTTGTAAGATTGACCTTACAGGTGCTTTTCATTTTTAAGGAAAGGAAGAAACATTATGACAACAGAAACGATAGATAGTAAAACCTACGGCCTGGGCTTTTTTGAAGGGATTGAAAAAGAATACCCTAGTCAAGCCTTATCAAATGCGATTAAAGACCTGGCATTAACTGGTGACGTCACAGAGGAAACAACACTACCAGAAATAAGAACGCAGCTATTAGTAGCCGTTATGAAAGAGATTGCTTATCCTGACTTTAAGAAGTTAGGACAGTATCTATTTTCCTACCAACGCAACCAGGACACAATCACGGCTCAAAACATCGAGGTCAATCCTGACCTTTTCCACCTGATACAAGCCAACCCAGAGGCTTATCTTTACTAGAAGGGAGACCGCTATGGCAGTTAAACTAGATGAACTCAAGCAGCTTTCCATCATCGGCGTGGCCAATAGCCTTGGTATGGAACTTGAAAGAGAATCTGGAAATTCGTATTACTGGACAGAACACGATTCCCTAAAAATCCTAACCAATACAAACAGATTTCATTGGTTTAGCCGTGACGTCGGTGGTGATGTGATTCAGTTGGTACAATCCGTTAAGGACGTATCATTCAAAGAAGCCGTCCGCTTTCTTCAGGAAGGAACGTTCTCTCAAGTAGAAGCTAAACCGCTTGAGGGAGAAAAGAGAGAACCTTTCAAGTATGTTTTAAAGCCTTACGAACACCCAGGCTTTGAGTTAGGGAGAACGTATCTCAAAGAAGAACGTGGGCTGACAGATGACACGATTGACGCTTTTCTGGCAGGGGGGAACTTAACTGAAGCGACACGAAAAAAGGGGGACTATTTTGAACCTGTTATCGTCTTTAAGTTTCGTGACACAGATGGAAAACTCCAGGGGGCGAGCCTTCAGGGGATAGTCGAAAACAGAGTGCATTATCCTGACCGTGGCAGGCTCAAGCAAATCATGAAAAATTCAGATGGCTTGGCAGGCTTCAGTCTCGACATCGGTAAACCTAACCGCCTGGTCTTTTCGGAATCACCAATCGACCTGATGAGTTATTACCAGGCAAACAAAGAACAGTTAAAAGATGTCCGCCTAGTGGCGATGGAAGGACTCAAAAAAGGACTAATTAGCCGTTATACGGCTGATTTTCTTACAGAGGGAAGATATTCCAAGGAAAAGCCTAGAGAGGCTGTTATAGGGGCTTTAGACGTCATTGTAGCGACGACAAAGACCTTTAAGGAGAAACCAGGCTTGATAACCCTAGCCATAGATAACGACGAGGCAGGTCTAGAATTTATTGACAAGCTCAAAATGGACAAGATACCATTTCAGGTAGATTTGCCACCACGTCGAGATGGGCAGGTGAAAATGGACTGGAATGATTATATTAAGCAGGAAGGAGAACGCAAAATGCCAAAAGGACAAACGCAAAATTTACGCCATCGCTTTGAAGAAATTTTAGCTGAAGACAGAAAGAAGCAGGAGAAACAAACTCTTGATCACTCCAAGGATTCAGATGGAGACGGTCTAACCGATGAACTGGAAAAAGCTATCGGTACGAACCCCCATAATTCTGATACTGATGGAGACGGTTTATCGGATTCGCAGGAAGTGGCCGTAGGGACAAACCCACTTGACCCAAACGACCAGACCAACTTATCGCAAAAAGCCAATCAGGTAAAATCAGAGACACCTAACACACCAGACTTGACAGAGCTGATTAAAGCTAAAGACACAAAAGGTCTTGCCCATGTGATGAAAGAAGGGATAAAGAATTATTTTGATTCTGACCTTTACAAAACTTACCTAGAGGCTATGGGGAAATTCTGGAATTATTCAGCTAGTAACGTCATGCTGATGTTTATGCAGAATCCAAACATTACACACGTCGCTTCTTTCAAAAAATGGCAGAATGATTTTGAGCGTACAGTTCAAAAAGGCCAAAAGGCATTATGGATTTTTGCACCTTATGAGTATAAGTTAAAGGACAAAAACGGTGAGTTCAAACGTGACGAGAATGGAGAAATTGAAAAGGGGAGAGGCTTTAGACTTGTCCCAGTTTTCGATGTCTCACAAACTCAAGGGAAAGAATTACCACGTCCGATTTATGAGCTGACAGATGACGGGAAAAATTTTGATTATGAAAATCTCTACCGTGCATTGAAGAGTGTTTCAGAAGATAATAAAGTTCCTGTTAGTTTTCAAGAAATACCAACAGGGGCTAAAGGCTATTATAGTTTAGACCAAAATAAGATTGTTATTCAACGTAATATGTCAAAAGCTCAAACGGTTAAAACTATCATTCATGAAATGGCACACTCAGAGTTACATAATCATGAAATCTTGGCAAAACGAGATAAACCATTATTGAAAAGCAATGCAGAACTACAAGCAGAATCAGTTGCTTTTGTGGTTTCAAGTCACTATGGGTTAGACACCAGCGATTATTCATTCGGTTACTTAGCGTCTTGGTCAAAAGACAAGGAAGGGTTATCCGACCTTGAAGGTCAGCTCGCTATTGTCCAAAAAGAAGCCAGCTCTTTGATTAAACGGATTGACAGTAAGTTAGAAAAAATCAAAACACTTAGTGAGGAGAAGGACAAAACCAAAGGTACAGTTTTTCACGAAAAGTTAGAGCAGTTCAAACAGAAGAAGCCAGACCAACCAAAACAAGACAGCCCAAAAAAAGCCAAGGGTATCTCGATTTAATGTCCAGTCGAGGTACTCCTAAACTTTCACTAGGACAAACACAAAACGGAGGATTTAACAATGCAGGAAACGACACAATCAATTTTGATGACCTACCTATTTGATAGTTTTGAAGTGGACAATAAACAAGCAAACGTCCAACTCCAAAATGCCAGCCGTAAGAAAATGCTTGCGATAATCAATCAGGATTTAGTAGATATAGAAGAAGCAGAGCTTGATATTCTATCAGACTATCAATCTGCTTATGATGATATTTCACAACTGACAGATGAAGAATTTGAACAAGGCAAAAATGAAATTTTGTCTTGGGAGCCAGTGGACGCTAGTCCATTTTAAAAGGGAGTGAAACGACCTAAAAGGGGATTGGGGATTTCCCCAAAACTTTAAACAGAATCAGAAGCCACCATGAAATCATGGTGGTATCTGAAATGTTTAAAAATCGCATGTGTCCGGACACATGCTACGCTTGCCAGATGTAAATGAGGGGATGCCCTGGAAGGTTAGACTGACAATTTGAACGAAAGGGGAAACTTTTAGAATGAGTAGAGGAAATCGAAAAAGGAACATAAGAAAAGAGGTGAATTTTTCTGAACAAGATTACCGCTATATTGAATCAAAAATGGAGAAAGCAGGGGTCAAGACTTTTCAGAATTACGCTCGCAAAATGTTGCTATTGGGTTCAGTTGTAACGATTGATTTTTCAGAGTTAATAGGGGTCAAGCAAGAAATCAATCGGATAGGGGTTAATATCAACCAGATAGCTAAGTATGTCAACGTAAGCGAAGAAGTCACTCAAGAGGAATTGCAGGCCTTGAAAAATAGTCTTGCCGAGATTAACGACCTTATCACCTCTAAGTTGAAAGAAACCCGAAAAGCAGAAAGTCAGTTTAAAGATAAGGACAAGGAGAAAATAGAGCCGTGGTTGTAATCAAAGTAGCACAAATTAAAGGGGGTGACCATCTGAAAAGGTCACTTGACTATATTACCAACGACGCTAAAACCTTAACGACTGTTGAGACGACAGGCAATCTTGAAAACTTTACAATTCGCTTAGATGGTGCTAGTCCAACCTTGCAACTTGTTTCAGGTCATGATGTCTTTGACGCCACAAATGCTTTTGATGATTTCTGGCTGACGAAGTTTATGGCAGAGCAGAAATCTGAAAATCCGAACACGTCAGATTTGACAAATTCAAACCGTGTCCATGCTCACCATTTAATACAATCATTTAGTCCTGATGACAATTTGACACCCGAACAAGTGCATGAGATAGGTCGGAAGACCGCACTAGAATTTACAGGTGGCGATTATCAATTTGTGATAGCGACACACATGGACAGAGGGCATTTGCACAATCACATTATTTTCAACACGACTAATCAAGTTACGCTCAAAAAATTCAGATGGCAGAAGAAAACACGAAACAATCTTATGCAAATATCAGATAAGATTGCGGACTCTTATGGAGCTAAAATTCTCAATCCAACATTGAGAAATTCTCATAAGCAATACTCAGCCTGGCGTAAAACAAACGTCTTTAAGGTTGAAATCAAGAACCGTCTGGAGTTTTTATTGAAACATTCAATCAATCTTGATGACTTTAAAGAAAAAGCTAAAGCCCTTGACCTTAACGTTGACTTTTCAGGAAAGTTTGTCAAGTATCGTCTGCTTGATGAGTATGGCGGTCAGCTTCAGGAACGAAACACAAGAGACGATAGCCTTTCTAAACGGCGTAAGTACAGTTTAGAAGAAATCGAAAAGAGACTGAAGTTAAACCAGGTCACTTTCAATCTTGATGAAATCAAAAATCGCTATGATGAAGACCAGGCAGAGCGGTCAGAAGATTTTGAAATGAAGCTAGAGGTTGAAAGTTGGCAGGTGAAGGAAGAGACCAACCGAGGAATTTACCTTGATATGGAGTTCGGGGTTAACCAAGTTGGGACAATCTTGATTCCAGCGAGACAAGTGGATAAACTAGAGAATGGCAGCTATGATATTTTCATTAAGAAAAGTGATTTTTTCTATTTTATCAATCCAGACAACTCACAAAATAACCGTTTTATGAAAGGATCAATCGTTATCAATCAACTTGCTAAGGATAGCGGAGAGTTGGCGATTCGTAAAAACGCAAATATCTCAAAAATGGATAGCCTTATCAAAGAGTTTGAGTTTTTATCTGCACACCAGGTTTTAACTGGAACACAATTT
>NZ_JBMVJB010000039.1:0-18653 GCF_049893425.1 Streptococcus sp. VTCC 12886
CTATCACTAATAAAGGAGTAAGCCATGTTAAATAAAGTGAAAGCTCGATTTCTGATTGGAGTAGGAGGTTTAATCGCAGTCAGTTTTATGGTCATGATTGGCTATACGATTAGCTCACAATCCGTTTCAAAACAAACTGAGCACCAAATACGAGCAGAAGCCAATAAACTTGTGACAAAGGAAAAGCAGGAGGAAAGAGCGACAGTCCTATTAGATGAGCTTGTCAAAGAATTTCTCACACAATATTTCACCAAGGTCCAACTAGGAGAAAATAACACTCGTATCAAGCCCTACATGACGGACTCGGCATTTTCAGAAGAGGAAGCAAATCAGAATAAAGCGATCAATCAAGTATATAAAGATTATATGCTTGACTACCGATTCGAATCAGCCAGTATCTTTGTCAATACAGAAAGCAATGTTGCACTTGCGGAAGTTACCTATCAAGTGACCTATGTTTCTGATTTGAGTGAGCAACAACAGCGAACCACTCAGACAGAAACCAAGACGGTTATGTTATCCTACTCCAAAGTTTCCGACAAGCTCCTGGTTAATCAGTTGACCATTTGGAATGGGAAACTGGAGGACATGGAAGAAGCCACAAATGGTGCTAATTCCAGCATACCAACGATTCAAGGAACAACGACTAGCGAGAACAACTAGCAGGAGACAGTCTTCTGCTTTTTTTGATAGGGAGACAAGATGACACGAATTAAAGCAGTAAAACAAAAGGCCATTTTAGATGTGGCTGAAAGTCTGGGTTATTCCTTCAGACGTTTATCAGGACACATTTATGAACACCCAGACCATGATTCCTTTCGGATTTTTGCGGATACCAATACTTTTAAATGGTTTTCAAGAGATAAACAAGGGGATGTGATAGACTTTGTTCAATTAGTAGCAGGTGTTACTTTCAAAGAGACTGTATCTTATCTTGAAACTGGAGGCTTTGAACAAGCTAAGGTGATAGAAGAAACGTATCAACCGTTTCAATATTATTTGCGTGAAGAACCCTTTCAGAAAGCACGTATTTACTTAAAAGACATTCGGGGTCTAAGTGATCAGACCATTAATACCTTTGGCAGACAAGGATTGCTTGCTCAAGCTATTTATCAAGCGGAGTCGGTTTTAGTGTTTAAAAGCTATGACCATAATGGTAGATTACAGGCCGCAAGCCTTCAGGGTCTCGTCAAAAATGAAGAAAAACACAAACGTGGTTATTTGAAGAAAATCATGAATGGATCTCATGGCCATGTCGGTATTAGTTTCGATATTGGGAATCCCAAGCGACTCATTTTTTGTGAATCAGTTATCGATATGATGAGTTATTATCAGCTTCACCAAAAGCAATTATTAGATACTCGCTTGGTGTCAATGGAAGGCTTAAAACTTTCAGTGATTGCTTATCAGACCTTGCGTCTAGCAGCAGAGAAACAAGGAAAAATGTCATTTCTAGATACAGTAAAACCAATCAGACTTAGCCATTATCTTCAGGCAATACAAGAGACGACAACCTTTTTTCAAACTCATTCAAACGTCATAACAATGGCTGTTGATAACGATGATGCAGGAAGAGAATTTTGTCAGAAACTGTCAGATAAAGGACTTCCGATTTCTCAAGATTTACCACCATTGCAGGGCCTTGAAACAAAGTCAGATTGGAATGATATTGTGAAACAGGAGAGTGAACTATCCATAAGTGATTTTATCCAAACAGCCCAAGCACAAGTCAATAAGAATCATCCTCCACCAAAACGAGAGAGTGTTTTGGAATTGTGATAACAAAATCAAGTTCGCTATCATAATCTAGAAAGTGACAAGGAGGACACCTTATGAGTGTGATTGAACGTCTGGCTGAAAAAGTAGCTAGGCAAGAAGAAAAGGTCTCACGTGAGACGGAGAAATTGGAAAACTATCGTAACCAACTACAAACAGCTATGTACAGTACATTTATCAAACGGCAACAATCTAGTCAGTTGTCATTTCATGAAGCACTAGAACAAGCCTTTGGTAAAGAAACCACACTACACCCGGATTACAGAAATGAGGATACAGAATGAGTAAAACATGGAATTTTGATCAGCCACTAGACGATGTGAAACCAACATCGTCCCATGAAGAACGAGCTAAAATCGCAGCACTTTTTCATAAACAGGATGAAAAACCAATTGAAGAAGTAGATTATGTGGCTGCTTTTGAACAGCAACAAAAGGAGTCAGAATCTAAAGATGTACAGATGCCTGAATCAAAAGTTAAACAAAATCAGCCGAAGATAGTAAATATCACAAGTGACTATAAACAACACTTGACAGATACTGTTGCACAAAACAACAAGGATATTTCCGCCTGTCAGACGCAAATTGAAAAACTTCATCAATTGATTGATGAAAAGAAAATCCAAAATAAAAAGTTACAGGCTATTTCAGTAGCCATTGATGATTTATAAATCAGGTAGTCCTCGGGCTACCTTTTTACAATTTAAGGAGAAGATAATGAAATTTTTTCAAAAGAAAACACAGAATCAAGACCGATTTAAACGACTGATCCATCGACTTTCAGAGATGTCAGATATTGAATTAACCAAAGTAGAGAAACTCCTAGATGTGGTTTTCGATACAAGTTTCAAGTCTAGTGAGAGAGCAGAATTATCCCGAAACGATATAACTACTGAGGAACAAAGTCTTGATAGATCAATCCAGGAAGCGAAAAATAAACTGAATACTGAGCAGTTGGAGAAGCGAATAGAGCAGTTTAAGCAATCGAAGAAACCTAAAAACGGATAACGCACCAAATATGGTGCGTTATCCGTTTTTATGGTATAATGAAAGCAAATATGAGGAGGTCTTTATCTATGATCGGAGACAATATAAAATCACTACGCCGAACACACGATTTAACACAGCCAGAATTTGCGAAAATGGTTGGAATTTCCCGCAATAGCCTGAGTCGCTATGAAAATGGAACCAGTAAAGTTTCAACAGAACTCATTGACTGTATTTGTCAGAAATTTAATGTTTCTTATGTTGATATTGTCGGGGAGGACAAGATGCTAACACCTGTTGAAGATTACCAATTGACCTTAAAAATCGAGATCATTAAAGAACGTGGAGCAGCCATTTTATCAAAGCTTTATAGATACCAAGATAGTCAAGATATTGCTTTTGATGATGAATCGAATCCGTGGATTCTCATGAGTGATGACTTGGCCGAATTGATTAACACGAAAATTTATCTTGTCGATACTTTCGATGAAATAGAGCGTTACAATGGCTATTTAGATGGTATTGAGCGGATGTTAGACATGGTGCATCATCGGGTGCTGGCATAATGAGATTGGAAGAATTTAGTGAGGCTGAGTTTCAGAAGGCCTTGCAGCGAACCATTCGGGCTTTAACCCGAGGCAAAACGATTCCAGAACAACCAAAAGCCATCTTGCTTGGCGGGCAAAGCGGAGCAGGTAAGACGACTATTCATCGTATCAAGCAAAAAGAATTTCAAGGCAATATCATTATCATCGATGGTGATAGCTACCGTTCTCAGCATCCCAATTATTTAGCCCTGCAAGAAAAGTATGGCAAGGACAGCGTGGACTATACCAAGGGATTTGCAGGAAAAATGGTAGAACATCTGGTTGACGAGCTCAGCACGCAGGGTTATCACTTGCTGATTGAGGGAACCTTGCGAACTACTCAAGTTCCTCGTAAGACTGCTCAATTACTCCGTTCTAAAGGCTACCAAGTTTCCTTAGCTGTGATTGGCACCAAACCAGAGCTTTCTTATCTCAGCACCTTGATTCGTTACGAAGAACTTTATGCCATCAATCCCAATCAGGCCAGAGCAACCCCAAAAAAACACCATGATGGGATTGTAGAGAACTTGGTTGATAACCTAAAGGAGCTCGAAAGCGATAAACTCTTTGACCAAATTCAGATTTATCAAAGAGATAGAACTTGTATCTACGATTCTGAAACTGATGAAGGCTCCGCGGCAGAAGTGCTACAAGAATGCCTCTTTGGAAAATGGAGCAAGATAGAGGAGGAGATGCTGAGGGTGGGAGAAGGACGGATGAGGGAGATGAGTAAAAGTAATGGAAAAGATGCATAGTTATATAAAGTATCTAACTCAAGAAGATCCTATTATTACTGATGAAGGTAAGCAGATTGAGATTCTTCACTTAGACATTCAAGATGACCCAGAAATTTTTGAAGATTGGGCAAAACAATTCAGAAGAAATTATTGTTCTGATGATGAACTTGCTGAAATGATAGGTTTTATGAATATCTCCCCTAAAGAGTATCTTGAAAATTTTAAATTACCCTCGGATAGTGGTATTGGCCTTTCAACGATGTCAGGTGATTTTGGAGAAATATTAGTATCTGATTATCTTCAGTATATTGAAGAATATGTGGTTCCTAGGACTCGTTATGATAGTAGGGTCAATAAAGATACTTCAACTCAAGGAAGTGACGTTCTAGGATATAAGCAAGATTCTTCGAATGTATCGAATGATGAGGTCGTAGTTATTGAAGTAAAATCATCGGCATCAGATTCTAGTAGCTCTAAAGCGAAAAATAAGCTTCAAGAAGCTATTAATCATTCTGATAAAGATTTTGAACGATTTTCAACCTCAATTGTAGCCAGCTATTTAAGGTTAAAGAAATCTAATAGTGATCAAGCAAATGTAGTAGAAAGATTTTTAAACATAACGGATAAACCATTTAATGTAATCTATGGAGCTGTTGCAGTCTACTCCAATCAATCATATGATATTGATGTTATCAAGACAGTAGTTTCAAAAAAACACAGAGATTTTCAGAAATTACGAATATTGGTCATTCATTCTGATGAATTAATGAAATTTATTAGAGAACTTTATTCGAAAGCGAGTGAGGTATGATAGAATTTGGGAGAAAGTCATTATATTTTTCAAAATTAGTGCGTTCAAAGGCAAAGATGATTGAATTTGATATTCCTTTAGAAAGTCATATTCCAATTTCAGAGGATGCTCAAAAATCGTTTCTTGGGGCACTAGCAATTGCTGCAGATACTGCTAGGAAGTATTTTGAAGATTATATCAATCATAAGAGTTTTGATTCACAATTAAAAAATCAATTACACAATGTTGCTGAATATTTTGATGCATTGCTGGTGTCAGGATTAGGAAATTCAGCTGAATATCAAGACTATATTGCAATACTAGGTACCACAGCTTATTATCTAGGCGATTATAATGGTAGTTCGAGAGTTATGGTTAACTACATATCGGATGATATGCACTTATTAGAAGAGAGTATAACTCTTGTAAAAGTATTTATTGACGTTATAACAGATAAACTCTTTTTGAATCATTCGCCAATAGAAGGTAAATACTCTAGTGAGTTAAATACTCTAGTGGAATCATATAGAAATTATATTTTATCAAAAACTGAGTTTTCTATAGATATTTATAGAGATTTACAAGATAAAGTATATAGGAATGGAAGTGATTTTTCTGTAATTATTGTAAATTGTCTCTTAGCAGTTGTATGTAAAAAAATAGATAGTTCATCAACGAAATTATTACCTGAATTTTCAGGATTAGATTTTTCTTTATGGCAGGATTATATACAATCAACAGGAAGCATAAAGGAGCTTTGGCCATCTCAAATTGAATTAGGAAGGAAAGGAATGTTTTCAGGTAAATCTGGAATCGTTCAGATGCCAACAAGTTCGGGTAAAACAGCCTCAATCAATCTAACTTTAAGATCAGCATTTTATTCAAATAGAATTGATAATGCATTGATTGTTGCACCTTTTAGAGCATTATGTAGAGAAATATATCGAGATATTAATGCACATTTCGTTGATGAGAATAATGTGATTGTTAGTGAAGTTTTTGATTTACCGGAGATTCCACAGGATTTCTCAATTTTTAATGATGGTAAAAAAAGAGTTTTTATACTTACTCCAGAGAAATTATTGTTTTTATTGAGAAATCATCAAAGTTTTATTGATGAAATAGGACTTTGTATATTTGATGAAGCACATCTTTTTGATGATCCAAGTCGTGGAACCAATTTTGAATTACTGTTGTCAACGGTTAAACAAATTTTCCCAAAAGAAATACAGAAGATTTTAATTTCTGCTGTAATACCAAATAGTGAAGCTATAAATCGGTGGTTTAACGAAGATGGAGTAATCGTTTCTAATAATTCGATTAAAACAACAGAGAAAAGAGTTGCGTTTAGTGATTTAAACGGGAGTAATGAGCAATTATATTTCATAGATCCTATTACATTTGAAGAAGAATTTTTTGTTCCACGTACTGTTGATGTTAGTGAATTAGAGCGGCTTGGAAAAGAACGCAAACAAAAAGTATTTCCAGAACTGACAAACGCAAATGATATAAGTATTTATTATGGGACTAAGCTAATTAATAATGGTGGAGTAGGAATTTTTTGTGGAAGAAAAGACACGGTCAATGTTGTTTTACGAAGATTTATAGACTTAAATAATAGGAATTATGATCTAACTGATTTCTTAAAAAACTCAGATAGGTCTGAAGTTGAAAAAATAGGAAATTTAATTGGTCAAAATTTAGGATATGATAGTGTTGAATATATAAGTAGTCAGCTAGGAGTTTTTTCACATCATTCAGGTATACCTATGGGGATACGCATTGCTATAGAGTATGCTTTTTCAAAAAGTAAAATAAATAACGTAGTATGTACTTCAACCTTAGCACAAGGTGTAAACTTACCTATTAAATACTTGATTATCTCAAGTGTGTATCAAGCAGGAGATGCAATAAAAGTTCGTGATTTTCAGAATTTGATAGGTAGAGCAGGAAGGGCTGGAAAATATACAGAAGGAACAATAATTTTAACAGAGCCCAATATTTATAAATCACCAAAAAATAAGTGGAAAAAACAAAACTATGAAGCATTGTTAAATCCTATTAATACAGAGGGTTGTCAAAGCAATATTCTCAGTATTATACAGTTTAAATCAGTAGTTCCCACTGATTATCGATTCGAACCTATAAAATTTGATTATT
The DNA here is from genome assembly GCF_049893425.1 of Streptococcus sp. VTCC 12886. Taxonomy (NCBI): domain Bacteria; kingdom Bacillati; phylum Bacillota; class Bacilli; order Lactobacillales; family Streptococcaceae; genus Streptococcus; species Streptococcus sp. VTCC 12886. Next base: position 7,037 of record NZ_JBMVJB010000039.1, read on the forward strand.
GGAGTTTGATTAAAGAGAGATTTGACAGTTCTGTAGACTACAGAACAAAAATAAATAATATTTTATCAGAATTAAAAGGACAGAACAGTCCTTATTTTAAGGATTTTAATTCTAAGATAGATCAGATTGATAATACCCTAATTGCAATTGAAAATTATATTGCTTCTATGTATGCTACTGAATTGGAGACTGATAGTTTAGCTGAAAATACTTTTGGATATTTCTTAGGTAATGAAGAGGAGCAAGAAAAAATAAAAGAATTATTTATCTTGATAAAATCTAAAATAATTACCAGTTTAGTAGAAACTGAAATAATTGCAAAAAACTCAATTGGATTATATCAATCTGAGTTATTAAATGAATGGGTTCAGGAAAATAAAACTTCTATCCTTTCTTGTGAGAAGGAGGAAGATTTATTAGGTGTTTTAACTAAGATAATAATAGATCTTTCAAATAACAAGGCGATGAGAAAATTAAGTATAGAAAATCTAAATTATATTTCTCAACTCTGGATTAAGGGTATTTCTTATTTTCAAATATTGGAAAGTTGTACTGAAAAATCAATTAGTATTGAGAAAAGAGGTAAGTCAAAACCAATTGATATGTCTGACATAATCTCAATTTGTGATAATGGATTAGGGTATGAAACATCAATGGTTTTAAATGCGATTAATAATATTCTTGAAGAACTAGTTGGAGAGGAATTGGACGTATTGACTATGTTAATAAAGAGGCTGAAATATGGGCTACCTCTGGAAAAAGAAATCAATATCTATGAATTAGGTTTTTCAGATAGAATTGTGGTCCAAGTTATTGGTCAAGAGATTAATTCTGTAAGTAAGAATCAAATTAGAAATGAAATCAAACGGAAATCAGCTAGACTAGAAGATAAATTGAGTGATTTTCCAAGTTATTATACACAGATAATTAATGAAATGTAATATTGTTGATAGATAGGAGAAAAAATGACTAAAATATCTTTTGAAATCCAACAACAAATTATTCAATGTTTTGGATTATGTTTTCACTATAAAGATACTGTCGTTTCATTTATGCAAACTTCGGGAGTTCCTAATGATTTAATATTAAAATCGAAATCGGAACCGAAGTTTGTTTGGGCGAAAAATGTTATAAATGAACTTAATAAAACAGAAAATGGAAGATTGATAATTAGACGAATAGCAACTGAATTTTATAAGATGAAAAATATTCCTGATGAAGTTCAAGATAGAGATAGAGGATTAGATGCGTTAAGAAAATTAAAGCGATTGATAGTTGATACTCAACAGAACAAGGTTAACGAGACACTTAATAATTCTTATCATCGTTCAAAACAGGAAATGAAAATACAACTCAAGCAACAACGCCTTCAAAAAATTGAAGAACTAAAAACGGAGTATTATTCGCTATTTTCAAGTGAGAATCCTCAAGAAAGAGGATATCGTTTAGAAAAAATTGTTGCTAATTTATTCAGAATTAACGATATTGATTACCATGATTCGTATAGAAATAGCACAAATACTCAACAGTTAGATGGCTATTTTAGGTTTGAAGGTTTCGATTATTTAGTTGAAATGAAATGGGAAAAAAATCCAGTAAATTCTCCGAAAATTGCTTCTTTAAAACAAAAAGTTGATACAAAACTAACTTCGACTCGGGGACTGTTTCTTTCAATAAATGGTTTTAGAGATGAAGTAATACAAGATTTTTCTAATAAAGATGCTAAAATTTTATTTATGGATGGACAAGAATTAGCTTATATTCTAGAAAATAGAATTAGTTTGTACGAAGCTTTAAAAGTTAAGATAATTGGTGCTTCTAAAACTGGCAATCCAAATGTTTCTATAATTAATCAAGAATAACTTTTCCGAGAGCGTCAGCTCTCTTTTTTCTTACCCTCATTTTTCATGTTGTGATACCTTTTCCAAATCATCCCTGTTATCCTTATATCACTCATATGAAAATCAAGTGTTGATTTTCTACTGGGGGTTTGGGGGCGAAGCCACCAAGTTATCTTATCGTTGGCTGTCAAAACTCAAAGGTTTTGGTCGGCTGGCGATATGATTTTTTGGATATTGTGGACACAATATCTGAGCTCGCAAAAGCCGAAAAGCGAAGCGTTGAGGCTTTTAGGAAGCACCCGTATCCCATACGGTATCGGGGCTGACCCGATAGAGGCAAGTAGAGAAGGAGTATAACGAGATGACAGACCACTATCGTATTATCCGTAAGGAAATCAATCTGACACCAGGAGAACTGGAGCAGATTCAGGAGCTGATGAAGCAGGAACACGCAGAGCAATTCTCTCCCTTTGTCCGTCAAAAGCTGATGGACTTGGCTGAGAGGAAGCAGGCAGTAACGGATTGGTTTGCCCTTTGGCAGTCCCAGAAGATTGAACAAATCAGTCGAGACATTTTACAAGTGACTATCTTGGCTGAACAGACCCAGCAGGTCACGGCAGAGCACCTGCGAATTATCTTGGCCTGTGTGCAGGAGTTGATGGCAGAAGTGGAGAAGGCTATCCCACTTAGCCCAGATTTTCGTGACAAGTACATGGGAGGTTAGATATGGAAAATCGTTACCGCACCAACCTCAAAAAAGTCTTTCTGACAGACCAGGAGTTGGAAACCCTGAACAACCGTATCGGTCAGAGTGGCTGTAAAAATTTCTCTGCTTATGCTAGAAAAGTTCTGCTCAATCCCAACATGACCTTTCTGACCATTGACACCAGTAGCTATGACGACTTGGTATTTGAGTTGAGACGAATCGGAAACAACCTCAATCAAATCGCACGGACCGCCAACCAGACTCACATCTTAACACCAAGTGACCGTGGATTTTTGGTGCAAGGCATTGGCCAACTCATCAAGGAAGTGGAGAAGGACTTTAACATAAAGTGTCAGCAGCTGAAGGAGTTTTATGGTCGTCACTAAACACTTTGCGGTGCATAGCACCAAGTATCGTAAGAGCCTCATCAAGTATATTCTCAATCCAGAAAAGACGAAGAAGCTGAAACTGGTCTCTGATTTTGGCATGAGCAATTACTTGGACTTTCCCAGCTATGAGGAATTGGTGGAGATGTATCAGGCAAACTTGACCAATAATGATCGGCTCTATGATTCCAGAAACGATCGCCAGCAACTCAAGCAGACCAAAATCCATGCCCACCACTTGATTCAATCATTTTCTCCTGAAGACAAGCTGACACCAGAGGAAATCAATCGCATTGGCTACGAAACCATCAAGGAATTAACAGGAGGCAACTTTCGTTTCATCGTCACGACACACACAGACAAGGACCATATCCATAATCATATCCTAATAAATGCCATTGACCTCCATTCCGACAAGAAGCTTAAATGGGACTACGCCCAGGAGAGGAATCTTCGCCTGATTTCTGACCGCTTGGCCAAGGAAGCAGGAGCAAAGATTATTCCGCCCAATCGCTATTCGCATGATCGGTTTGAAACCTACCGCAAGACCAATCACAAGTTTGAACTCAAGCAGCGGCTCTATTTTCTCCTGGAAAACAGTAAGAGCTTTGAGGACTTTATGGCCAAGGCTCCTGCTCTAAACGTGGAGATAGATTTCTCTCGCAAGCACGCCAGATTTTTCATGACCGACCGAGACATGAGGCAGGTCATTCGTGGCAATCAGTTGGATAAGCGACAGCCTTACACGGAGGACTATTTCAGAGAGCGGTTTGCGACACGAGCTATTGAGCAGCGACTGGATTTTCTCTTGCCCAGAGTACGAAACCTCTCTCATCTTTTGGAAATAGCAGAGCAGTTAAACCTGAAAATCTCCCCGAAGAAAAAGCATGTTACCTTTACCTTGAAAGAGGACGACCGAACAATTTCCATTGAGAACAAAAAGGTCAGCACAAAACACCTCTACGATGTTCAGTTCTTGGAGGATTATTTTGATAAAAGAGGCATCACACCAGAACATGACTTGGTTAACCTGGTCTCAGACTTTGAAGCCTACCAAGAAGAGCAGAACCAGAATAAGCTCCCAATTGAGGAACTCTTAGCGGCCTATAAGGATTTCAAAGAAAAACGGGACCAAGTTCAGGAGTTTGAAGTTGTTTTAGCAGAACACCAGATTGACAAGTTAGTCAAGGACGGTCTCTTTGTCAGAATCAATTATGGTATCAAAAAAGACGGCTTGGTCTTCATACCAAACCGCAACTTGGATATTCATGATAATGAACAAGGCAAGTTCTACCATGTCTTTATCCGAGAGACCGCTCAGTTTTTTATCTACAATAAAGAGAACTCTGACCTCAACCGCTACATGCGAGGACGGGAGTTAATCCGCCAGCTCACTCACGACAGCAAGCATATCCCTAAACGCAGACGACCGACCAGGACCAGCCTTAAAGAGAAAATTGCAGAGATCAATCTTTTTATCGAGCTAGACCTCAACAACCAGGCCTACCAAGAAGTCAAAGACGAACTCATCAACGAAATTGCCCAGCTGGATTTGAACATTACGGATTTGCAGGATAAGGTTGCTTATCTCAATAAGGTGGCGGAAGTATTGATCAACCTTAACAATTCTGATTCAGAAAATCGAAGACTGGCACGATACGACTACGCCAAGATGAATTTGACTGTGGCAATTATACTTGAACAGGTGGAAGAAGAAATAGAAAAAAATCAAAAATCTATGACGAAATGGATAGATGATTACGAATATAAGGTTAGGAAACTTGAGGTTCTGCTTCAGACACTTAATCACTCTCTGGATTCTTCAAACCATAGAGACCGTCCAAGTAAAAATGAATTTGATCTCGAATAAAAGTTAATGATTTGTTTTCAGTTGTATCTATGACACCAAAGACTCGATAATGATTGCGATAAAGCTCCTCATAATCAATGTTACTGCCAATAAGGATAATGTTTGCCAGTTGAGAATGTCTTCTTATGTCTTCCAAAAAGAAGGTCACCTGCTCTGATGTCAAAAAGTTTGATTTTATGATAAAATAGGTGGTAGGAATATAGGATTTGTAAGGATAATAAGAGAAAGAAAGTTTGATTTTTGAATGAAGTTGACTGATGAACAAGTAATGTTGAATGACTAATGATACAAAAATACTTAGTAGGGAATGGGGAAAAATTTTGATCATACTTATCCTTTCTTTGTAGTGGTTTTGGAACTTGATTATATCATCTGTTGGTGATTCAGTTAGCTTTGTTTCTTGAATGTACTTCTAACTTTCCTAAATGGTAAAATCTTACCATTCAAGACGTTTGGATAACCATTTAGGATTTGACAAGAATATGATGTTGCTCTTATGGTATAGTGTTCATAGGAGGATATGCCTATGAACTTTATGATTATCAAAGTCAAGGATGAAACAAAGAAAGTACTGCTGTCAGATATTCTATATATCATATCGCATCCATCTAAACCACATTATATTCAAATTGTGACTGAGAAAGAGATTTATGATTGCTTACAAAAGCTACAAAGTATAGAGGAATTGTATCCGGAATGTTTTATTAGATGCCATCGGTCTAGTCTAGTTAACCGTTCAAAAATTAAGGTTATCAATTCTCGAGAAAAACGTATTTTTCTTGGAGAAAAAGGAGAACATTGCCTTACTTTTTCAAGACGTCGTTATCAGGACATACTGCATCAGTGGATTAACAAAGGAGGGATGTAGCATGAATATCTTTGTAATGGAAGATGATTTTATGCAACAAGCGAGAATTGAGAAGATTATTACTAAACTGTTAGAAAAGCACAACTTCGTTCCGAAAAAATTTGAAATTTCAGGAAAACCTCATCAGCTACTTCAAGCAATAGAAGAAAAAGGAGTACATCAGCTCTTCTTTTTAGATATTGAGATTAAGGAAGACGAACTAAAAGGACTTCAAGTCGCTAAACAAATTAGAGAGATTGACCCTTATGCTAGTATTGTTTTTGTGACAACACACTCCGAGTTTATGCCCTTATCTTTCAGGTACCAGGTATCTGCCTTGGACTATATTGACAAAGAGCTTGGAGTTACCGAATTTGAATCGCGAATAGAAGCAGCTTTACTTCATACTCACAATAAGGACAATAGCGCCGTATCGGATGATTCATTCTATTTTAAGTCCAAATATGCTCAAGTACAATACCCATTCAATGAAGTGTACTACATCGAGACTTCTCCCCGCCCTCATCGTGTTATCCTTTATACCAAGACAGACCGAATGGAGTTCACAGCAAGTTTGTCAGACATTTTGAAACAAGATAAACGACTTGTACAATGTCATCGTTCATTTGCAATCAATCCGAGGAATGTTGTTAAAGTGGATAAAAATGAAAAACAGATCTACTTTCCTAATGGAGCCGCCTGTTTTCTTTCAAGGCAAAAGCTAGAATCAACTTTAGCTGTTATTGATAGACTGCATAGATAAAGGAGAAAGGATGTCTGTTTTAAACTATATTATTGAAGCCATTGTTTCATTGGGTTCACTCATTGTTCTCTTTTTTAGTGTTAACCGCTTAAAGTATTCTATCCGTTCAATCCTCTTGGTCATTCTGCTCAGAGTATCCGTTGCAGCCCTTTTCGCGACTTTAAGTCAGTTATTTTCAAGTCAATTCTTCTCTTATTTTGACACCCCTTTGTATGGTTTACTGTTGGCTATTGTGTTTTTGAGACCACTGTCTAAAACCTTATTGATTTTCTGTGGTTTATTTCCTTTTATTCTGGAAAATCTTTTCTATCGTATGGTCCTTTATTTTATTTTCCCCTTATTTGGTCAGACCCCAGGTATCATAGAAGACACTCCAACTTTTGTTTTCGTTAATCTCCTGTCTACATTGTCTGTTCTATTTTTCTTAGGTTGGTTAAGATATGATTTTGTCAAGTTAAGAACGGACAATCTTGCAGCTGAAGATAAACGGATCCTCTATATGACTAATTGGGTAATGCTTGCATACTATCTTTTAATGCAAACATTGACTTATTTAGAGTATGACATCGGATTGCCGACAATGGCTTATCGTCAATTTATTCTAGTGACTTATCTTGTTATCTTCATGGGAATTATCAAACAACTGGATTTACATTTGCGAGAAAAAATACAAGAGCAGTTTGATTTTCAACAAGCCCTGCAACTAAAAAACTTGGAGGACTATAGTAACCAAATTGAGGAGCTTTATCGAGAGGTTAGGGGCTTCCGGCATGATTATTCAAATTTATTAACAACCTTACGATTGGGAATTGAAGAAAATGACATGGTGCAGATAAAGGATGTTTACCAATCTGTGTTAAAGGATTCGCATAAACAGTTGCGAGCTAGTAAATATGATATTGGGCGTTTGGTCAATATTGATAATTCTGCCTTAAAAAGTTTATTGGCATCCAAATTTTTACAGGCTAATGATAATCATGTAGCCGTTAGCTTGGAGGTGCCAGAAGCGATTAAACCGCAAGGAATGGAGTTAGTGGACTTTATCACGATTGTTTCGATTCTATGTGATAATGCCATAGATGCTACCAAAGGAACCTTTGGAAAGATTACCATTGCTTTCTTATCTGTAGATAATAAGCAAATGTTTATTATTGAAAATAACACCAAGGAAGAAAAAGTTGACCTTTCAGAGCTTTATGCCTTTGGTCATAGTTCTAAAGGCGAGGGCAGAGGTATTGGTCTATATAATGTCATGAAAATTCTAGAGCGTTACCCACACGTATCACTTAACACGACTAGTGCATCTTATCTGTTTGGCCAATCTCTAGAAATTGACTTGTCATCGAAATAAAAAAGTTGGACCATGGGAGTGGGAAAGAACTCGACTAGTAAAAAAAGAGTTCGTCTTCCCGCCCCCGCACAGTTGATTAGGTCAGATTTTGAGTGTAAAACACGAACAAGTCTGCCAATCAACCACCGCGCTGAGATGTTGACACGAACCTCGAGAAGCGAAGTTGGGCTTTTGCCCAGCCTCTCGGTCCAGATTTTTTGATGTTAGCCCAGTTTATGTTTATTATTGCTGTCTATGGCTTGCTTTGACTTAGGAAAATATTTCATCCAATCACTCCACCAATCTCCACCAGAGATGCGGTGGAGTTCTGACGAGGTTAGTTCTGAGAAATGCGTGAGTGATTTTGTTTGCTTGGTCATAGTAGGACCTCCTTTATTTAATCTTTAATTTATTGTACACAAAATATAGCAATTTTTGACATTCAAATCCTGAACAGTCATTTAACTTTCCTAAATGGTTAATCATGGTTGGATAAAATTTTATCCTTGTAGTAATCAAAGTAAGTCTTCTTGGCAATGATACTTGTGACTCGACCCTGGAGACCGTACTGGATGACGTCGCTATGCTTGTCGGATAGTTGAGCCAAGGCAGTAACTTTGAAAAGATTCCCCTCCTCAGTTTTAGTAGCAGTTTTATCGATAGACTTAATTTTTCCAACAACAGTGATGCTTTGGTTGCCAACTTTTTCTAAGCTCAGGCGTACGTCTTGTTTTTCTTTGAGTAAGGCGACATGTTCTGAAGTCACGTAGTAAGTAATGAGGAATTCTTTGGTTTGATTGATATTGGGGTAAATCTGAGCGATTTCACTACCGCTTGGAATCAAAGACTTTCCTTCAAACTCACTATTGAGATGGATTACCCCTGTTTCAGGAGCTGTAATGGTATTGTTTTCTAGTCGGACGGATGCTTGCTCTAACTGTGCTGCTAGCTCTGTGATTTGCGTTTCAAGGGTGGTCAGCTGCTGAGAGGCCGATTGTAAAAACTGTGTTCTTAGGACCTCAACCTTTGTTACAAAGCTGTTATCATAGGTTGCAACAGAGCCAGTTCCAGCTCGTTGGATGTTCAGACTAGCTATAGATGATTCTAGCCCTGAGATACTTTGGTTGATTTGAGAAAGGTATTGATCAGTTAATCCTGTCTGGGAGTCTTGTTGGGATTGGGCTAAGAAATTGTTTAAGGTGGCTTGGTGTGGATTGCCAGCTGATAAACTGGTTTGTCTATTGGTAATGGCTTGGCGAAGCTCCTCGTATTCTGCTATTTGGTGATAGATTTGATTGATTTGCGTGTCAATCGCAGCAATGGTATTACCTGCTAGGGCAGCCTGGTTACTCACCTCTGCATTGGTTTTGGAAATTCCTAGTTCGATGTCCTGTGACTGGGTGATAAAGTTGTTAAAAGTATTGATATAGCCAAATTCGTCCTCCCCTGTAAAGAGGTTCGTTCCCTGTGCCAGGCTTTCTTTGAGGGTTTCAAGTCCAGTTTTCTGTCTATTTAGAGTGGCTAGCTGGGTTTCAAGGGCTTGTTTTTGGGAACTCTCCATAGTTTCAGCGTATTGGATGATGAGCTCATTCTTTTTAACCAGCTTGTTATTGGCTAGATTATTGGTTGTGATAGGGTTATTGCTGGTGGATTGGATGGAAGCGATGATTGTCGTCGGAGTAATTTCACCTCTTGATGTGACGGTAACCTCCTTTTTGGCAAAAAGGGAGAAGGTTAGAAGAAAGCCGACTAATAATATCAAGGGGACAATTAAGAGTGTCGCAAAATTATGGTAGCGCCGCTGGTAAAATTCAGCACTTTTGAACAAATTAGGGTTCATGCTTAGTCTCCTTACTTGCTAAATAGATGATGGTAGAAACCTTGTTTGGTCATCAATTCGTGATGTGAACCAGTCTCAATGACCTTCCCTTGGTCAAGAACGATAACTTGGTTGGTTCGCTCAGAAATACTGAGGCGGTGTGCGACAAAGATAATGGTCTTGTCTGCCATGGCCATTAAATTATCAATGACCTTTTTCTCCGTTAGCACATCAAGGCCGCTAGTGGCTTCATCAAGAATAAGAACAGGGGCTTTAGTCAGTAGAGCCCTAGCCAAAGCAATCCGTTGCTTTTGACCACCCGATAAGCCAGCTCCGTCAGACAATTCTGTTTGATAGCCCATAGGCATCTGCTCGATATCTTGTCGAATTTCAGCGATCTCACAAGCTCTGATAATATCTTCCTGACTAATCAGTTGATTAGCCCCTAAAGTCAAGTTTTCTAAGATTGAACCACTGAAGATATAAGCTTGTTGTGGGAGGTAGTTAATGTGTTGCCGAAGCGTCTTTTTATCAATTAGTTTAAGGTCATTGTTGTTGATGGTGATTCGACCCTTGTAAGGCTCAAAGAAATTGACAATCATCTTGGCCAAGGTTGTCTTTCCTGAGCCGCTAATTCCCACTAGACTGACCTTATCGCCTTGTTTGATGGTCAGATTGATATCCGATAGGGTGTCACGTCCGAAACCGTACTTATAGGAAAGGTCTTCAAAGCGAATATCGCCAGTCAGGAACTGTGAATCTGTTAAGGTCTGACTGTTACTGAATTCAGATTCAACCAGGTAGACTTCATTCAGGCGATTGTTAGCCACCTTGGCAGACTGGAGCTTGGTTTGGAGGTTTATAATATTTTCTAAAGGATTGGTAAAATAAGATAGAAGGGTGTTGAAGGTGATCAGTTGTCCAACTGAAATGTGTCCGTTCATGACTAGTTGAGCCCCAAACCACAAGATGACGATATTTAGAATGAGCTGAGCTCCCTGTTTAAGGGTAGTTTGCAGGATAGAGTATTTACTGAGTTTGAAGGATTTGTCCAGGTAATCTACGAACTCGCTATCAATCTTCTGGTAGCGGCTTTCTTCGCTGGTCAAGGATTTGATGGTTTCAATGCCGTTGATGTCTTCGATAATGGCAGAGCTGACCATGGAATTGCTCTGCATAACATCGTTATTCATCTTCTCAAACGGCTTCATAAAAGCAAAAATAATGATGATGTAAATGGGAACTGAAATTAAGGAGAGCAGGAAGAGGTTGGTGTTTTGTACCAAAAGCACACCACCGACGATGGTCAAAATAGAGACATCAAGGAAGAGTGACAAAATGGTCGATGCCAGGGCATCAATGATTGAATTGGCATCTGTAAAGCGAGAGATAACCTCACCAGTCCGCCGCGTCGCAAAGAAGGACATGGGCAGTTCAAAGATATGACGGATATAGGAAAGAATCACATCAATACTTAGCCGCTGGCTGAGCACAGTCAAAAGGTAATCTCGTGAGAAACTCATCATCTGCTGGAGGATGTAGGTGATAATCAAGCCGATGGAGATAATCCCCAAGGTTGACTTCATTTGATTAGGAATGTATTCATCCAAAATCCCTTGCAGGTAGTAAGAACCACCAATATTGATAAGCGTCACCAAAAGGCTAGCCAAGACGATATAAAAGATAAGCGCACGTTGCCTGAAAATCAGAGGGAGAAAACTCATCAGGCCGTTCTTTTTATCCTTATGAGGTTTGTAGCTAGGCTCTGGAGCTAGAAAAATGGCTACACCAGTCCATTCAGAAGAAAATCGCTCCTTGGACATCTTTGTCACCTTGACTGTAGGGTCAGGATCACCAATGATAAGATGATCTTTTTTGGTTTGATACACTACATAGTAGTGTTGGAGCTTTCCTTCTTTATTGACGTGAACGATGAAAGGGTAAGGGATGAATAGGTTACACTAAACTAGACAGAAGAATAAAGTGTTCTACACTAAAGAAAAGAGGAGAACAGATATGTCTAGAAAAATTCGCCGTTACTTCACAGATGACTTC
>NZ_JBMVJB010000040.1:0-17953 GCF_049893425.1 Streptococcus sp. VTCC 12886
GTTAAGAAGAAGAAAATGAAAGTTGGCATTTCAACCATTTACTATTGGTTTCATAATGGCCATTTAGGATTGACGAAGTTGATACCAATTCATCCTCACAAAACTACAGACTGTGCAGGCATCCCGCACTGATGGTAGTCTTTATAGTTTAGCAAATTCTCACATCTCTGCTGCATATGGTACAGAATTTTGTCATTTAAGCGAATTGTTTCCTGAAGAATATATTTGCTGCAACAGCTACCCCCTTCATGGGAAAGACGGAGTATATTAGATCAGTGGACGTTTTTAGGTCAAAATATAAAGACTAAAGAGTGATGAATAATTCTTAATCTATAGATTCTGAGATATGACTCTAAAGAAATTTAAAAGTTGATAAGGTACCCTTAAATACCCACACATTTTACTCTCTCTACTTTTTAGAAGTTTACTTCAAATGTTTTAGGTGAATTGCTTTGCACGAAAAACACAACGTTTATGCTTTCTTCATCCTAATTGACATTGAGCAAGCATAAAAGGCTCTATAATTTCTGTAGTGGGTAAATCCACTGTAGAGATTATGGAGCCTTTTTTAGTGTAGAAAAAAAGTCCCATATGACCTATAATGAAAAGCGACGAAACTCACATTAGAAAGGGTTCATATGGAACAACTAAATCTTATCACAAATTTTCTCAGAATTAAAGACAAAAATATCACTATCACTGATGAATATGATATGGGGACTCACTTAGAACTCCACGGTCACTTGGACTACACAGCCCCTAAATGCCCAAAATGCAAGGGACAAATGGCTAAATATGATTTCCAGAAAGCCTCTAAGATCCCCTACCTAGAAACAGCTGGCTATCCCTTACTTATCCGTCTTCGAAAGCGTCGTTTCAAGTGTAAAGATTGCGGAAAAATGGCAGTCGCTGAAACTCCTCTTGTCAAGAAAAACCACCAAATCTCTGTCGCTGTTAACCAGAAAATCGCACAATTACTCATCGAAAATCAAGCAATGCAACATATTGCACACAGACTATCTATCTCAACATCGTCAGTTATGAGAAAGCTCAATGAGTTCAAGTTTGAAACGCATTGGAATACCCTACCTGAGGTGATGAGCTGGGAGTCAAACAGTCTGGGGATAGACTGTTTGAGCTGCCTTCAAGAAGGGGAAAATGAGCTTCATCGCTCAAGATTTCGACTCCCTAAATGTCATCGCCATTCTCGACGGAAGAACTCAAGCAACCATCCGAAACCACTTTCTACGCTATCCTAGAAAGGTTAGAAATCGGGTCAAAGTGATTACCATGGATATGTTTAGTCCCTATTATCAACTTGGCTAGCCCCTTCGCTCTTCTATTTCTGAGCTCAGGCTGAAACAGTCTATTCCCAGACTGTTTCACTCCCCAATGCAAAAATTGTACTCGACCGCTTTCATATCGTGCAACACCTTAGTCGTGCTATGAACCGTGTCCGTATTCAAATTATGAATCAATTCGACAGAAAATCCCAGGAATACCGAGCCTTGAAACGTTACTGGAAATTGATACAACAAGATAGCCGTAAACTCAGCGATAAACGATTTTATCGCCCTATGTTTCGAATGCATTTGACTAACAAGGAAATACTCGAAAAACTCCTGTCTTTCTCCGAGGAACTCAGACAACACTATGAACTCTATCAGCTTCTCTTATTTCATTTCCAAGAGAAGAACTCAGACCATTTCTTTGACCTCATTGAACAGGAAATAGCCACAGTTAATCCTATTTTCCAGACGGTATTGAAGACATTTTTAAAGGATAAGGACAAGGTTTTAAACGCCATGGAATTGCCTTATTCCAACGCCAAACTGGAAGCTACCAACAATCTCATCAAAGTCATTAAGAGAAATGCCTTTGGTTTCAGGAACTTTGAAAACTTTAAAAAACGGGTTTTGATTGCTTTGAACAGTGAAAAGGGCTGTGGAGAGCCCTTTTCAGCTTATCTCCTAAAAACAAGAAAGAGATAAAGAAAGAGAGAGCGAAGTTCGTCCTCTCTAGATGTTAGCTTTTCATCTACCCACTACAGTTGACAAAGAGCCGAAAGAAAAACGCCTGCTTACGAAATTATTCTACTTTAGAATAATTTCGTAAACAAGCGTCCAATCAATATGATGAGTGTTACCGCCGAGACAGGCTCGGCGGTAGACCAGAGCTAGACTAAGAACCCACATGGAATTCCATCATCATAACACTCAACAAAATTGATGATCTTATACAAGTTCGATAATTGCCATTGGGGCAGCATCGCCACGACGTGGTTCAGTTTTTAGAATACGAGTGTATCCACCGTTGCGTTCAGCATAACGAGGTGCGATTTCTGAGAACAATTTTTGAAGTGCAGTTGTAGAAGTATACTTATCTGTTGCTTCATCATAGTTTTCAGATGCAATTTCATTACGAACAAATGCAGCAGCTTGACGACGAGCGTGCAAGTCACCACGTTTACCAAGTGTGATCATTTTTTCAACTGTTTTACGGATTTCTTTAGCACGAGCTTCAGTTGTAACAATTGATTCGTTGATCAAAAGGTCAGTTGTCAAATCGCGCAACATTGCTTTACGTTGTGAGCTAGTGCGTCCTAGTTTACGGTATGCCATGATTTCCTCCTATATTATTTATCTTTTTTCAATCCTAGACCAAGATCTGCCAATTTAACTTTGACTTCTTCAAGACTCTTACGGCCAAGATTGCGCACTTTCATCATTTCTGGTTCAGTCTTCTCTGTCAAATCAAATACAGTGTTGATACCTGCACGTTTAAGACAGTTATATGAGCGAACAGAAAGGTCCAATTCCTCAATCGTACGATCAAGCATGCGATCATCCGATGCAGTCTCTGTTTCTTTCATCACATCTGCTGACTTTGCAACTTCAGTCAAATCTGTAAATAGACCAAGGTGTTCCATCAAAATACGTGCAGAAAGACCTAGAGCATCTTCTGGAATAATAGTACCATTAGTACTGATTTCAAGTGTTAATTTGTCAAAACCATCGTTGCTACCAACACGGGCTGGTTCAACTTGATAATTGACTTTTTTTACTGGCGTATAGATAGAATCTACAGCAAGTGTACCTACTGGCGCGTCATCTTTTTTATTACCTTCTGCAGGGACATAACCACGACCTGAATTGACTGTCAAAATCGCTTTAAATGTTTTACCTTCAGCAATGGTAAATAGATAATGGTCAGGGTTTACAATTTCTATGTCACTATCTGTAAGAATGTCACCTGCTGTCACTTCAGCTGGACCTACTACATCAAGTTCAATTTTCTTTTCGTCTTCGACATAAGATTTTACAGCAATGCCTTTGATGTTAAGAATGATTTGCATAACATCTTCACGGACACCCGGAACTGTGTCGAATTCGTGGAGTACACCATCAATTTTAATTGATGTAATTGCAGCACCTGGGAGTGATGCAAGAAGTACACGACGAAGAGAGTTACCAAGAGTTGTACCGTAACCACGTTCTAATGGCTCGATTACAAATCTGCCGTAATCTTTATTTTCATCAATTTTTGTTATTGTTGGTTTTTCAAACTCAATCATTTCTTACTCCCTCTTAAACGAAAAGCTGTGTATGGTATGTATGATTATACACGGCGACGTTTTGGAGGACGAGCACCATTGTGTGGTACAGGAGTCACATCACGAATTGCTGTTACTTCAAGACCAGCGGCAGCAAGAGCGCGGATAGCAGACTCACGACCTGAACCTGGGCCTTTAACGGTAACTTCAACTGTTTTTAGACCGTGTTCTTGTGCAGATTTAGCAGCTGCTTCTGAAGCCATTTGGGCTGCGAATGGTGTAGATTTACGTGAACCTTTAAAACCAAGAGCACCAGCTGATGACCAAGCAATAGCGTTACCATGCACATCAGTAATCATAACAATTGTGTTATTAAATGTAGCGTGAATATGTGCAATACCGGATTCGATATTCTTTTTCACACGACGTTTACGTGTTGGTTTAGCCAATTTTTCTACCTCCTATATTATTTTTTCTTACCTGCAATCGCAACGGCTTTACCTTTACGAGTACGAGCATTGTTTTTAGTGTTTTGTCCACGGACAGGAAGTCCACGACGGTGACGGATTCCACGGTATGAACCGATTTCCATCAAACGTTTAATGTTCAAGTTAACTTCACGACGGAGGTCACCTTCAACTTTGATTGCATCAACTTCACGACGAATAGCATCTTGTTGATCTGATGTCAAATCTTTCACGCGTACATCTTCTGAAATGCCTGCAGCTGCAAGAATTTTTTTAGATGTTGCAAGACCGATACCATAAACATAAGTCAATGAAATAACTACACGTTTGTCATTTGGAATGTCAACTCCAGCAATACGAGCCATGTTTTCTCCTTTCTATTTCTTAACCTTGACGTTGCTTGTGTTTAGGGTTTGCTGGGCAAATTACCATAACACGACCATTACGACGAATAACTTTGCAGTATTCGCAAATTGGTTTGACCGATGGTCTTACTTTCATGTTTAATCCCTCCAAGTATTTCGACTATTTAAAGCGGTATGTGATACGTCCACGTGTCAAGTCGTAAGGACTAAGCTCAACAGTTACGCGGTCACCGACCAAAATACGAATGTAGTTCTTACGGATTTTACCAGAAACAGTTGCAAGGACTTGGTGTCCGTTTTCCAACTCAACAGTAAACATAGCATTTGGCATTGTATCGACTACTTTGCCTTCAATTTCAATCACATCTTCTTTTGCCATGCAAAAGTAACCCCTCTCTAAATATCGATTTGATGTCCTCTGAACACAGAGGTAACAATTATAAGTCAGACTAGGCTATTTTATCATCTTTGCTAGAAAAACGCAAGCCAAATCCATTAGATTATTGCAATTTTGATAATATAGTATCAATTGCTTGGAAAACAAGTTCGATGTCTTGATCGCCTTCAACATCATGAACCAAACCTTTTGCACGGTAATGGTCGATAATCGGCTGACCTTGGGCAATGTTTACTTCTAAACGGCGCTTAACAGACTCTGGTTTGTCATCTTCACGTTGATAAAAATCTTCTTCCTTATAGTCTCCAACAGGTGGGTTGAATACTTTATGGAACGTTTCCCCAGTTTCTTTATGAATGATACGTCCACTGAGACGTTCTACAAGTTTAGAAGGATCAATTTCAATATTGATGACTCCCTGCAGCTCAATATCTAACTCATCTAGGTTTGCATCAAGCGCATATGCTTGTTCAATTGTTCGTGGGTATCCATCTAATAAGAAACCTTTTTCTTTGATATCATTCTGAGCTAAACGCTCTTTCACAATACCATTTGTAACCTCATCAGGCACAAGTTCGCCTTTGTCAATATATGACTTAGCTAATTTGCCCATTTCAGTTTGATTAGCTATTGCTGCGCGAAACATATCGCCTGTTGAAATGTGAGCAACATTATATTTCTCAACAATCTTAGCTGCTTGTGTTCCTTTACCAGCACCTGGTAAACCCATAATTAAAAGATTCATGACAAACTCCTTATTTTGTTTTCACATAAGTTTGCCAATATTGACAAACTTATCTAAAAACAAAATAGAAGGTTGACGAGGTCAACCTGTATTCTATTCTGTAATTTCTAAGAAACCTACATATTTTCTCTTAAGAAGGTAGCCTTCCAATTGCTTGATTCCTTCAATACTTGTAGAGATAACAATGATCAAACTTGTACCTAGGAATGCAATGTTTGAAGAAAGTCCAAAGAGATTTTGTGCAATAATCGGCAACAAAGCAACAAAACTCAAGAATAAAGCACCAACTGTTGCCAATCTTGTTAGAAGCTTAGACAGATATTGCTCAGTCCCGTTACCAGGTCGAACCCCATGGATATATGCTGCGCTCTTTTGAAGGCTTTCAGCAGTTTTTTCTGGATTGACTTGAACAAAGGTATAGAAGAATGTGAATACAATAATCAATCCGGCATATACCAGCATTCCTTTTACCGTTGAATAATCAAAATATTCTTGAACAGTCAATAACCAACCTGCACTCTGATTCTGACTTGCAAAGTATTGAATAAGAGATGTAGGTACTGCTGTAATTGAACCAGCAAAAATCACGGGAATAACACCTGCTGGATTTAATTTCAATGGTAAGTAAGAACTAGATGGTGCTCCTTGAGCTCTTTTTGTATATTGGATTGGCAATTTGTATTCTGCTTGTTGTACAAATGTCGTGAAGTAAACGACTAATAAAATTAATACAACCAAGATTGCTACAAAGATAGCTGATTCTCCCAATCGACTAGATTCAATATTGACAAAACGATCAATATAAATCTCGTGAAACGTTCCTGGTAGGGAAGATATAATCCCTGCGAAGATAATCATGGACGTACCATTTCCATACCCTTTTTCTGTAATCTGCTCACCCAACCAAGTTACAATGACTGAACCAGTTGTCAAAATAGAACCGATTAAAAGGTACATTTGCCAATTCAAAGGCATATTTGTCAGTTGTACACCCGAAAGCGCATTAAAACCTGCAGTAATACCAATAGATTGGACAAAAGCTAATCCCAAAGAGATATAACGTGTTGCTTGATTCAGTTTGCGACGGCCCACTTCACCTTGCTTACCCCATTCAACAAATTTTGGAAGGATATCCATTTGTAAAAGTTGAACAATAATCGAAGCAGTGATATATGGACTAACCCCTAGTGCAAAAACTGAAAAATTACGCATTGCGTTTCCTGAAACCAAGCTCAACATATTTAAAAACGGTACATTTGAGAGGGCTTCAAGACTCTTGGCGTTAATACCTGGAACTGTAATGTGAGTTCCAACTCGGAAGACAAAAAGGATGAAGATAGTGAACAATATTTTGTTACGTACTAATCTAACCTTTACGGCGTCTTTTAAAAGTTTTAAAAACATAGGTTGGCACCTCTTAGATGACTTCTACTGACCCACCTTTAGAAGTGATTGCTTCTTCAGCTGATTTAGAGAATTTAGCAGCTTTAACTGTCAATTTCTTCGTTAATTCACCGTTACCAAGAATTTTAATTCCTGATTTTTCAGCTTTAACGATTCCAGTTTCGATAAGTACAACTGGTGTTACTTCTGCACCATCTTCAAAAGCGTTCAATTGATCAAGGTTAACGATTGCATATTCTTTAGCGTTGATGTTTGTAAAGCCACGTTTTGGAATTCGACGGAACAATGGAGTTTGTCCACCTTCAAAACCTAGGCGAACACCACCACCGCTACGAGCCTTTTGACCTTTTTGACCACGGCCAGATGTTTTACCGTTACCTGATGATGTACCACGACCTACACGGTTGCGTACTTTACGTGAACCTGTAGCAGGTTGTAATTCATGAAGTTTCATTATTATTTTCTCCTCTTTTATATGCTAGCGCCTGTGAAGTACAAGAGTCTTCATTCACAAACTCGCCTTATGTAAAAATGGACTAGAAGCCGCAAAGATTCTTCTATGCGACTTAGCCTATTTGTATGATTACTTAACTTCTTCAACAGTTACCAAGTGAGAGATAGCATTAACCATTCCAAGAATAGCTACGTTATCTTCCTTAACAACTGAAGAGTTCAATTTACCAAGTCCAAGTGCAACAACTGTTTTACGTTGCTCTGGTTTGCGACCGATTGGAGACTTAGTCAAAGTAATTTTAATTTGAGCCATTAGTATCTCCTTTCTTATGCTAAATCAGAAACTGAGATGCCACGAAGTGCAGCCACTTCTTCAGCACGTTTCAATTGTTTCAAACCTTCAACAGTTGCACGAACGATGTTGATTGGTGTGTTTGAACCAAGTGACTTAGAAGTCACATCTGCGATACCTGCCAATTCGATTACGGCACGAGTCGCACCACCGGCAGCAACCCCAGAACCTTCAGCAGCAGGTTTCAACAATACACGAGCTCCGCCAAATTCTGAACGAACTTCGTGAGGGATTGTTGTACCAACCATTGGTACTTCAATCATGTTTTTCTTAGCAGATTCAACTGCTTTACGGATAGCTTCTGGTACTTCTTGAGCTTTACCAGTACCGAAACCTACGCGACCGTTACGGTCACCAACAACCACAAGAGCTGCGAAACGAAGACGACGTCCACCTTTAACAACTTTTGTAACACGGTTGATGGCTACTACGCGTTCTTCAATTTCAACTGCGTTATCTTTGAATGCCATTTCTTAGTGTCCTCCCTATTAGAATTTCAATCCGTTTTCACGAGCTGATTCAGCCAAAGCTTTCACACGTCCGTGATAGAGATATCCACCGCGGTCAAAGACCACTTCAGAAATACCTTTAGCTACCGCGCGTTCAGCAACGAGTTTACCTACAACAACAGCTTGTTCTGTCTTAGTACCTTTTGAAACTTCTTTATCAAGAGTAGAAGCGCTTGCGAGCGTTACACCCGCTACGTCATCAATCACTTGAGCGTAGATGCCTGTATTAGAACGGAAAATGTTCAAACGTGGGCGAGCAGCAGTTCCAGAGATTTTACCGCGAACGCGACGATGGCGTTTTTGGCGGATTTTGTTTTTATCTGGTTTTGAAATCACAATATTCACCTCTTAATGTATGATTCTGTTTCTTTCGAAACAATTTGAGAAATAGTCAGCCAGGTGGCATAGCCACCTCAGCAACTTATTATTTACCTGTTTTACCTTCTTTGCGGCGAACGAATTCACCAACATAACGAATACCTTTACCTTTGTATGGCTCAGGAGCGCGAAGGCTACGGATGTAAGCTGCTGTTTGACCAACAACTTCTTTGTTGATACCAGACACGACGATTTGTGTTGGTGTCGGAACTTCAAATGTAATACCTTCTGGTGCAACCACTTCATCTGGATGTGATTTACCAACAGCAAGTGTCAATTTGTTACCAGCTAATTGCGCACGGTAACCGACACCACGCATTTCAAGTTCTTTTTTGAAGCCTTCAGAAACACCAACAACCATGTTATTGAGGTTGGCACGGCTAGTACCGTGAATAGTCTTCATTTCTTTTGAATCGTTTGGACGGTGAAGAGTTACTTCTGTACCTTCCACACGGATTTCAATAGCAGCCGGGAATTCACGAGTCAATTCCCCTTTAGGTCCTTTTACAGTTACCACACCGTTGTCTTGAGTAAGCTCAACACCAGCAGGCAATGTAATAATTTTATTACCAATACGTGACATGTTTTTATTTCTCCTGTTAAATTATCAAGCCGTCAAGCGACCAGTTTTCACGGGGGCTCATGATACAGAGGGCATAAAGAAGTCAAAGTAAAAATAGAAATCCTGACGCAGAAGCCTAAGCTTCGAGGAAGGATTGTCTTTTTTACACAGACTTTAGCCCGTGTTAGAATGAGCAGGATTCATGATCGCATTTGAGAAGCAATCATGCTGTTTGGTTTTATGATACATTCAAATCAGATTGTTAGATTTGAACCCGATCTATGACCTGTGTGAAAAAGATAAATCAAACTTGAATGCAAGCATTCTTCGTTTGATTTCCTATTTTCACTTGGGTCACTGTGCTCTTGGTATCATCCAATTACCAAACGTATGCAAGAACCTCACCACCAGCGTTCTTTTGACGAGCTTCTTTGTCAGTCAAAAGACCTTCTGATGTTGAGATGATTGCAATTCCAAGTCCGTTAAGAACTTTAGGAATATCTTCATGTTTTGAGTAAACACGAAGACCTGGTTTTGAAACACGTTTCAAGTTAGTAATAACTTTTTCACCGTTTTGTCCGTATTTCAAGAATACGCGGATGATGCCTTGTTTGTCATCTTCGATAAATTCAACGTTTTTTACAAAACCTTCGTTTTTAAGGATTGTAGCAATACCTTTTTTGATGTTTGATGCAGGTACTTCAAGCACTTCGTGTTTTGCTTGGTTAGCATTACGAATACGTGTCAAAAAATCTGCAATTGGGTCAGTCATAACCATTTGTTGTTTCTCCTCTTACTAGCAGTTTGATTAAATCACTTACTAGTTAATTCATGATACAAAGAGCGCTAAAATCCAAATTGACAAGCAAACTTTGTATCGAGTTTATTTAGACACCTGAGTTAGAGCTACAACCTTAGCAAAGAAGATAGATTTTCCTAGAAGGAAACTTCATCGTCAAATCTCCTATCTTTGCGCTGGTTGCTAACCGCTCTCACATCTTATTTTACCAAGAAGCTTTCGTTACGCCCGGAATCTGTCCAAGGTAAGCCAAGTCGCGGAAGCATACACGGCAAAGTTTGAATTTGCGGTAAACTGAGTGTGGACGTCCACATTTTTCACAGCGTGTGTAGGCTTGAGTTGAGAACTTAGCTGGGCGTTTGTTCTTAGCGATCATTGATTTTTTAGCCATTTATTCTCTCCCTCTTATTTTGCAAATGGCATACCAAGGCCAGTAAGCAATGCACGTGATTCTTCGTCAGTGTTAGCAGTTGTAACGATAACGATATCCAAACCGCGAGTTTTATCAACATCGTCGAAGTTGATTTCTGGGAAGATCAATTGCTCTTTCACACCAAGTGTGAAGTTACCACGTCCGTCGAATGACTTAGTTGGTACTCCGTGGAAGTCACGTACTCGTGGGAGTGAAACTGAAACCAATTTATCCAAGAATTCATACATACGTTCGCCACGAAGAGTTACTTTCGCACCGATTGCAACACCCTCACGAAGACGGAAGCCGGCGATTGATTTCTTAGCTTTAGTGATAAGTGGTTTTTGACCTGAAATCAAAGCCAACTCTTGAGCAGCTTTTTCAAGGTTTTTAGCGTTAGAAACAGCGTCACCAACACCCATGTTCAAAACGATCTTATCAACTTTTGGTACAGCCATAACTGAAGAATAGTTAAATTGTTCAGTCAAGGCAGGAACTACTTCTTTAAGATATTTTTCTTTTAAACGATTTGCCATTATACTTCTCCTTTCCTTCGTGATTAATCAAGCACTTCGCCTGATTTTTTATTGTAACGAACTTTTTTGCCGTCTACAAATTTATAACCAACGCGTCCAGCAACACCATTTTTGTCAAGAACTTGAACGTTTGACACATGGATTGGAGCTTCTTTTTCAACGATAGCACCTTGAGGGTTTTCGTTGTTTGGTTTTTGGTGTTTCTTAACGATGTTAACACCTTCAACAATCACTTTGTTAACTTTTGGAAGTGCTGTTACGACAACTGCTTCAACGCCTTTGTCTTTACCAGCGATTACGCGAACTTTATCGCCTTTTTTTACAAACATTTGATTTCTCCTATAATTTCTTACGCCCTAATGGGCACCCTGGTTAGTTAGTTAGTTAGTTAACCAGGGGACTTAGTTTGTTAGATTTTAAATTAAAGTACTTCTGGTGCCAATGAAACGATTTTCATGAAACCGCCATCACGCAATTCGCGTGCCACTGGGCCAAAGATACGAGTTCCGCGAGGGTTTTTGTCTTCACGGATGATAACTGCAGCATTCTCATCGAATTTGATATATGAACCATCAGCACGACGAGCACCTGTCTTAGTACGAACGATAACGGCTTTAACAACGTCACCTTTTTTAACCGCACCACCAGGAGTAGCTTGTTTTACTGAAGCAACGATGATGTCGCCGATGTTCGCGAATTTACGTCCTGAACCACCAAGAACTTTGATTGTCAAGATTTCACGTGCGCCACTGTTGTCAGCAACTTTCAAACGGGTTTCTGTTTGAATCATGTCAATTTTCTCCTTTCAGGTTGATTAAATGATAACTGCCTCTTCCACAACTTCTACAAGACGGAAACGTTTTGTAGCTGAAAGTGGGCGAGTTTCCATGATACGAACGATATCGCCTTCTTTAGCAACATTGTTTTCATCATGAGCTTTGTACTTTTTAGAGTAGTTAATACGTTTACCATAGACTGGGTGGTTACGTTTAGTTTCAACTACAACTGTGATTGTTTTGTCCATTTTGTCAGATACTACGCGTCCAACAAGAACTTTACGATTATTGCGTTCCATTGAAATTCTCCTTTCCCAATCTATTATTTAGTTTCAGATTGCACAGTTTTGATACGTGCAATTTGTTTCTTCACTTCGTTCAAACGAGCAGTTTGCTCAAGTTGACCAGCAGCAGCTTGAAAACGAAGTTCGAAGAGTTCTTTCTTCAATTCGTTTTCTTTCTTAGCAAGTTCTTCTTGAGAAAGGCCACGAAGTTCTTTTACAAAATCTTTAATTTCTTGAAGTTTCATGTCTTCTCCTTATTCTGCTTCACGTTTTACGAATTTAACTTTAACTGGCAATTTGTGACCAGCAAGGCGGAATGCTTCGCGTGCGACTTCTTCAGAAACGCCAGCAATTTCAAACATAACCTTACCGCGTTTAACTGGAGCTACCCAACCTTCAGGAGCACCTTTACCAGAACCCATACGTACACCGATAGCTTTAGCAGTGTATGATTTGTGTGGGAAGATTTTAATCCAAACTTTACCACCACGTTTCATGTAACGCGTCAGAGCGATACGGGCAGCTTCGATTTGGCGGTTTGTAATCCATGAGCTAGTAGTTGCTTGAAGACCGTATTGACCAAAGTCTACTTGTTTTCCACCTTTAGCTTCACCGCGCATTTTTCCACGGAATTCACGACGGTGTTTTACACGTTTAGGTACTAACATTTGTTATTTACCTCCTTTAGTGTTTTTACGAGCTGGAAGAACTTCTCCACGGTAAATCCAAACTTTAACACCTAGTTTACCGTAAGTTGTCAAAGCTTCTTCCCAAGCATAGTCGATATCCGCACGAAGTGTATGAAGAGGAACTGTTCCTTCTGAATAGCCTTCTGCACGGGCAATATCAGCACCGTTCAAACGACCAGAAACTTGTGTTTTGATACCTTTTGCACCAGCGCGCATTGTGCGTTGGATAGCTTGTTTTTGAGCACGACGGAAAGCCACACGTTGTTCCAATTGACGAGCAATTGACTCACCAACAAGGTGTGCATCCAAATCAGGCTGTTTGATTTCGATGATGTTGATGTGTACTTGTTTACCAGTCAATTTGTTCAATTGAGCACGAAGCGCATCAACGTTGCTACCAGCTTTACCGATAACCATACCTGGTTTTGCAGTGTGGATAGAAACGATTACTTTGTTTACAGCACGTTCGATTTCGATTGTTGACGTTGACGCATCAGCCAATTCTTTTTTGATAAAGTTGCGGATTGCAAGATCTTCATGAAGGTAATCCGCGTATTCTTTTTCAGCATACCATTTAGCATCCCAATCACGGATGATGCCAACACGCATACCAATTGGATGTACTTTTTGACCCACGTTTTTACCTCCTTATTTCTCTGCCACAACTACAGTGATGTGAGCTGTGCGTTTGTTGATTGGTGAAGCTGAACCTTTCGCACGAGGACGGAAACGTTTCAACGTTGGTCCTTCGTTTGCGAATGCTTCGCTGACTACCAAGTTAGCTTTTTCCAAACCAAAGTTGTTTTCAGCGTTAGCGATTGCTGAGTTTAAAACTCCTTCGATAATGCTTGCAGCTTTGTTTGGTGTGAATTTCAAGATTGCGATTGCGTCTGCTACACTTTTGCCACGGATGTTATCCAAGACAAGACGTGATTTACGAGGTGAAACACGTACTGTGCGAGCAGTTGCTTTAGCTGAAGTGATTTCTGCCATTGTGTTTTCCTCCTAAATTATTTACGACGAGTTTTCTTGTCGTCAGCAGCATGACCTTTGTAAGTACGAGTTGGTGCGAATTCACCAAGTTTGTGACCTACCATGTCTTCTTGAATGTATACAGGTACGTGTTTACGACCATCGTAAACTGCAATTGTATAACCGATGAAACTTGGGAAAATCGTTGAACGACGTGACCAAGTTTTAATTACTTTTTTCTTTTCGTCATTTGCTTGAGCTTCAACTTTTTTTATCAAATGCTCATCGACGAAAGGTCCTTTTTTAAGACTACGTCCCATTATAGTTTTTTCTCCTTTAAAATATGTACCACAGCGGCTTGCCCGCAATGCGGGCTACCGAGTTGGCGGATGATATAGCATACTAAGCAACTAAGTATAAATTACTTTTGGTTGCGACGACGAACGATAAGTTTGTCTGATTTAGCTTTCTTGTTACGAGTTTTCAAACCAAGAGCTGGTTTACCCCATGGAGTAGATGGTGCTTTACGACCAACTGGCGCTTTACCTTCACCACCACCGTGTGGGTGATCGTTAGGGTTCATTACAGAACCGCGAACTGTTGGACGGATACCTTTCCAACGGCTACGACCTGCTTTACCAAGGTTTACTAGGCCATGTTGTTCGTTACCTACAGTACCAACAGTAGCACGGCAAGTACCAAGGATCATACGAACTTCACCTGATTGAAGGCGAACAAGAACGTATTTACCTTCTTGACCAAGAACCTGTGCAGATGCACCAGCAGCACGAACTAACTCACCACCGCGACCTGGTTTCAACTCGATGTTGTGAACAACAGTACCGACTGGGATGTTTGCAAGTGGAAGTGCATTACCAACTTTGATATCCGCTTCTGGACCTGAAACGATGCGTTGACCAACTTCAAGACCTTTAGGAGCGATGATGTATGCTTTCACACCGTCTGTGTAGTGTACAAGAGCGATGTTTGCTGAGCGGTTTGGATCGTATTCAATTGTTTTAACAACTGCTTCAACGCCATCTTTGTTACGTTTGAAGTCTACCAAACGGTAGAAACGTTTGTGACCGCCACCTTGGTGACGAACTGTGATGCGACCATTGTTGTTACGACCAGCTTTGTTTTTCAATGCAACAAGCAAGCTTTTTTCTGGAGTGCTTGTCGTGATTTCAGCGAAGTCCAAAGAAGTCATGTTACGACGGCCATTTGTCGTTGGTTTATAAACTTTAATACCCACGTTAATTCCTCCTTTGATTATTCAGCGTCAGCTGTAGCGAACAATTCGATCGCTTTTGAATCAGCAGTCAATGTGATGATTGCTTTTTTTACTTTGTTTGTGCGACCTACATAACGACCTACACGTTTTGTTTTAGGTTTCACGTTGATTGTGTTAACATTTGCAACTTTAACACCTTCAAATGCAGCTTCAACAGCTTGTTTGATCAGGAGTTTGTGTGCACGAGTGTCAACTTCAAATACATACTTGCCTGCTTCGAGTTGGCCCATTGAGCTTTCTGTGATGACAGGTTTTTTGATAACATCATACAAATTCATTATGCAAGAACCTCCTCAATTTTAGAGATAGCTGCTTGAGTTACAAGAAGTTTGTCTGCATTTGCGATGTCAAGTACGCTTGCAGTAGTTGCAGTTGCAACTTTCACTCCTGGGATGTTACGAGCAGAAAGAGCTGCGAATTCGTTGCCTTCTTCAAAAATAACAAGGACTTTAGAATCAATGCTCAATGCTGCAAGCACTTTTGCAAATTCAGCAGTTTTTGGAGCTGTGAATTCAAGTGAGTTAACAGCTACAAATTTGTTTTCGGCAACTTTCTGTGAGTAAACAGATTTAAGTGCCAAGCGACGAACTTTTTGTGGAAGTTTGTACGCATATGAACGTGGAGTTGGTCCGAAGACTACGCCACCACCACGCCATTGTGGTGAACGGATAGAACCTTGACGAGCACGTCCAGTTCCTTTTTGACGCCATGGTTTGCGTCCGCCGCCTGAAACTGCTGAGCGGTTTTTAACTGCGTGAGTACCTTGACGAAGGCTAGCACGTTGGCTGATGATCACATCAAATACAACTGCTTGGTTTGGCTCGATACCAAAGATTGCATCGTTAAGAACTACTTCACCAGCTTGTTTACCAGTTTGGTCAAATAATGTTACGTTTGCCATTTCGACTGATTTCCCCTTTCCTTATTATTTACCAGCTTTAACTGCTGATTTGATAGTGATAAGAGATTTCTTAGCACCTGGTACGTTACCTTTGATAAGGATAACATTCTTTTCCGGAACAACTTGTACAACTTCAAGGTTTTGGATTGTTACACGGTTGCCACCCATGCGACCTGCAAGATTTTTACCTTTAAATACACGGTTAGGTGCAACAGGACCCATAGAACCTGGACGACGGTGGTAACGAGAACCGTGAGCCATAGGACCACGTGATTGACCATGGCGTTTGATAACACCTTGGAAACCTTTACCTTTAGATGTACCAGTTACATCAACAACATCACCAGCTGCGAAAGTTTCAACTGTAATTTCTTGTCCAACTTCCAAGCCTTCAATGTTTTTGAATTCACGAATGAAGCGCTTAGGAGCAGTGTTAGCTTTAGCTACATGGCCTTTGGCAGGTTTGTTGCTCAATACTTCACGTTTGTCATCAAAACCAACTTGAACTGCTGCATAACCGTCAGTTTCAACTGTTTTCACTTGAAGAACAACGTTTGGAGTTGCTTCGATGACAGTAACAGGGATAAATTCACCTGATTCAGTGAAGATTTGAGTCATTCCCACTTTTTTCCCTAAGATTCCTTTTGTCATGAGAAAAATATTCCTTTTCTTATTTTATAGTTAAAAAGTTTTTAACGAGCGTTTTTCATGCTCAAATCAAGATAAAAAGAGCATCAAACTCAAAGTGAAAATAGGAAAATCTGACGCCGACTCAACGAGCCTAGGCGATTTTATCTTTTTCACACGGAGTTTAGCCCGTGTTCAATTACTAAATGAACACTTGCTTTTTTGCCTCACCGCTTGATTACAATTTAATTTCTACGTTCACACCACTTGGAAGATCCAATTTCATCAATGCATCAACTGTTTTTTGAGTTGGGTTAATGATATCTACCAAACGTTTGTGTGTACGCATTTCGAACTGCTCACGAGAGTCTTTATACTTGTGAGTCGCACGGATGATTGTGTAGAGGCTACGTTCTGTTGGAAGCGGAACTGGACCTGCTACTTGAGCACCTGTACGTGTTGCAGTTTCAACGATTTTTGCAGCTGCTGTATCAAGTGTACGGTGTTCGTACGCTTTCAAGCGGATGCGGATTTTTTTGTTTGCCATCTTTTCTCCTTTTCGTCTATTTAGAATAATAGGCTAGCTCCGCAAGAAAACCAACACGTGTTGCGTGGCAATGCAACCGAGCGTGTCGCAACCTCTTGCATCAAAGCTATAGCCGTGAATTTTACGGCACTAGAACAGTCTACCAAATTATCGGAAACAATGCAAGAAGTTTTGCTTTTTATTTTAAAAAAAAATAGTTTATTCAATTTCCTTGAAAGTTCTATAATGAAGTTAGCCACCTCGTCTTGCTCAAAAATATTTGTTTCACTATCTTTGAGTAAGCCGGTAATTTCATTTGATAACAGGCTTGAAGCTGTTAGGCTAAGTAGCCAAGGCTAATCATAGGCTTGGCTTAGCTGAAAAAACAGGTTCAAGGGTTCCTGTTGTCAAAGGAAATCGATGTTAAGGTATAAGAAAACACCTCTGTGCTATACTTGTAGTTCACCACAAACACAAGAAAGAGGCACAGAGATGCAAAAACATTATACACCAAAAGGCAAACATTTGACAATTGATAACCGTCGCCTGTTTGAACGGTGAAAGAAGGAAGGCAAGTCTAATCGTGAAATTGCATGGTTGCTTGGAAAGGCTCCTTAGACGATTAATAATGAAGTTAAGCGTGGGACAACTTTACAACAAGTGCGAAAAGGGCTGTACAAAAATTCTATTCTGCCGACTATGCACAAACGGTATACCAAACTAATCGAAAACGATCGGTAAAAAAGATGATCCTAACAAAAGAATTGAAAGAGAAAATAGTACACTATACTAAGCAAAAATTTTCTCCTGAAATGATGGTTAAGAAGAAAATGAAAGTTGGCATTTCAACCATTTACTATTGGTTTCATAATGGTCATTTAGGATTGACGAAAGCAGACATGCTTTATCCTAGAAAAGGGAAAAGTTTCAAGAAGCAAGCTAGTCCTAACTT
>NZ_JBMVJB010000041.1:0-17485 GCF_049893425.1 Streptococcus sp. VTCC 12886
AAGAAAAAGTTTGTTTTGGTCTTGACTTTTCCGTTTTCTTGGTAATATCCTCTCTTCTCAAAAATTCCGACACACTCGTTACATTGTTATGATTTGACAAACAAGAAGAAAAATGTTGAAATACTAAACAGAGAATTTTGCTATTCTGTAGTAAGGATTTAATAGATTAACAGGATATTAATGAAAGGAATGTGACCAGGTAGATGTGTTACATTCTTTAGGAGTTAGTCTTAGAGTGACTAGATTGGAAGTACATAATAAATGAGTTACACATATACAATTGGTATAACTGTGGAAGAGCATGATACATTTGTAAAGAATTCTGATCAGGCAAATCTCTTGCAAAGTAGTTCTTGGGCTGATGTAAAAGTTGGTTGGCAAAATGAGAGACTAGGTTTTTACAAGGATGGTAAATTGGTTGCAGTCGCCTCTGTGTTGATTCGAAAACTGCTTTCTCCAGCAAGCTTTACAGTCATTTACATACCAAGGGGTCCAGTGATGGACTATCAAGACAAAGAGCTGGTTTCTTTTGTCCTAACTTCTTTAAAGGAGTTTGGAAACCTACATCGAAGTATTTTTATTAAGTTTGATCCATTCTTGCTCCTTTCAAAACGGGATATGGATGGAAAAATAGAAGATAGTCAACAGACATTTGAGATAAAAGATTTGTTGGTTGACTTAGGCTGTAACTGGTCAGGTCGCTCTAAAATGATGGGTGATACAATTCAACCAACCCATCATGCGGTTTTATATAAGGATGTTTTTTCAGAAAATTCCTTACATAAACGGGTTCGTCAAAACATTCGCACTGCGAGAAATAAAGGACTTGAGATTAGCATTGGTCGAGAAGAATTGTTAGATGATTTTTCTGAGTTGTTGAAAAAAACTGAGAAGCGAAAAGCTATCCACTTACGTGGAAAAGAGTACTATCACCGAATTTTAACAGCATACCCAGAAGATTCTTATTTGACTGTGGCATATTTAAATGTAGTTGATCGATCTGATCACATCACGCAGCAAGTTGAAAAATTAATAGAAGAAAAAAATACATTTACTTCAAAAACACGTCAAACTAAAGTTGATAATAATCTAAAAGAATTGAATAGATTGAACACTGAATTAGATTTCTTATCTTCCTTGATGGAAACGAAGGGAAGTTTTGTTCCATTGGCAGGAACATTGACCATCAATTTTGGAACAACATCTGAAAACATTTATGCTGGGATGGATGAAGATTTTAAACGTTATCAGCCAGCTCTTCTAACTTGGGTAGAGACAGCTAAGCAAGCATTTGAACGTGGTGCAAGTTGGCAAAACTTGGGTGGAATTGAACCAAAATTGGATGGTGGATTATATCAGTTTAAGTCACAATTTAATCCTACTATTGAGGAGTATATTGGAGAATTTGATCTGATACTTTCGCCCATTCTCTATAATATTCTTCAAGCTATCCTGAAAAAAATAAAGAAGTTGAGGAACATTAAACATGACATTTTCTCAGATAAGTAAGAATGAATTTGTTCAGCACTGCAAGCTCGTAAGTGAAAAATCGTTTTTTCAATCCCTTGAAATGGGAGAACTTCTAACTAAACGAGGTTACGATGTTCGATTTGTTGGGTATCGAGATAACAGTTCTACTATCGTTATTTCAAGTCTAGTGTTCTGTAAGAAGATGTTTGGCGGTCTCTATATGGAGTTAAACTCTGGTCCAGTCGTTAGTGATAACAGTTATCTGGACAAATTTTTTCAGTCGTTAAGAGATTATGCAAAACATGAGGGTGTTTTGGAGCTGGTCGTTAAACCTTCTCAAACCTATCAAACTTTCGATAGCAATGGTCAGCCGTTAGGTTTTGAGGATACTCATTTGATTGAGATGTTGACTAAGAATGATTTTCAGTATGATGGTTTACAAACGGGTTATCCAAATGGAGAGCCAGTTTGGCATTATGTGAAGGATTTGGAGGGGATTACTGAAGATACCTTAGTATCCTCCTTTAGTAAAAAAGGGAAAGTTCTTAGTAAGAAGGCTAATAGCTTTGGACTGAATATTACTAGATTAACAAAGGATGAACTACCACGATTTAAAGCTATAACAGAAGCTACTTCAAACAGAAGAGATTATACAGATAAACCGTTAGAATATTATCAAGATCTATTTGATACATTTAGTGATGGAGCAGATTTCTTGATTGCAAGTTTGAATCTGACTACCTATCTAGATTTATTACATTCTCAAGAAGATAAATTGAAAAAAATAGCAGAGAATTTAGTGCAAGATTTGAGTATAAATCCGAAATCTAGAAAAAAAGGGAATGAACTACGCGAAATCGAAAGTCAAATAGAGAGTTTTGAGCAACGAAAACAAAATGCTGAACAATGGATCAATAAATATGGAACATCTGATATAGATATTGCTGCTAGTTTGTTTATATATACTAAACAAGAATTGGTGTATTTATTTAGTGGTTCACTTGAGGAGTTCAGTAGTTTCTATGCTCCAATCATTTTACAAGAATTCGCAATGAAGAAGGCAATAAAAAAATCTATCAAGTTTTATAATTTCTTAGGGATTACGGGCTTATTCGATGGCTCGGATGGTGTTCTTCGCTTTAAGCAAAATTTTAATGGGTATATTTTGCGAAAACCAGGAACGTTTCATTACTTCCCACATCCTGTTCGCTACAAAATAATACAAGTAATCAAAAAAATAGTATTTACATTGACAGGAAAGTGATTTATTCGCTTTCTTTTGTTTTTGTTCAAATTATGCTATACTGAGATGATAAAGTTTTCGTAGGAGAGTGAGTATGCGTTGTCCAAAATGTCATAGTTTAAAATCAAGTGTAATAGACAGCCGTCAAGCAGAAGATGGCAACACAATTCGTCGTCGTCGCTCGTGTGACCAATGTGGTCAACGTTTTACCACATATGAACGGATTGAGGAAAAAACATTAGTTGTTGTTAAAAAAGATGGTACCAGAGAACAATTTTCTCGCGAAAAAATCTTTAATGGAATCATTCGTTCTGCCCAAAAGCGTCCTGTATCAACCAGTGATATAGACGAAGTGGTTAACCGCGTAGAACAAAAGGTCCGCTCAATTAGTGATGCTGAAATAGAAAGTGACGTAATTGGTAATTTTGTGATGGAAGAATTGGTTGAATTAGATGAAATTACCTATGTACGTTTTGCTTCAGTCTATCGTTCGTTCAAGGATGTTGGTGAATTAGAAAATCTGCTCAAACAAATGATTTCGAAAGGGAGCAAGGTAAAAACGGGAACAAAAGATGAAGCCAAATGATTTATTTACTTATATAAAAACAAATGCCTTCATTCCAGATGTTGTCAGTTTGAGTAAATGTTACCAACCCATCATTGGGTTTGATGCTTTAGCGCTTTATTATTACTTTTATAGTTTTTCCGACCAGGGGCAAGGACGTTTTAAATGGACTTCGATTCTCAACCATATGGATTTTGGTATGAATCGATTGGAAAAGGCCTTAGATGTCTTGACAGCTATGGAACTTTTGCAACTCTATCGTGCGGATGAGTTGACTGGAATAGCTGTACAAGCACCTTTAACTGTAAAAAACTTTTTAGCCAAGCCCTTGTATAAGAATTTGTTGGCTAAAAAGATTGGTGAAGCTAGTGTGGATAGCTTACTTGTCCATATTCCAAAACAGGAACAAAATATTTCCAAAAATTTTTCACAAGTGTTTACAATGGATGGACAGGTTCCTCTTGTTTTTGAATCCAATCGGGATTTTGATTGGTCAGCATTTAAAGCTCTGATGGCTAAAGATAAACTATATTTTCAAGATGAAACTGAGGATATTATCGCACTAAGTTACATAGCAGAGCAGGCAGGTTGGACCTGGTTGGAAACCTATCGTCAGGCTAAAATAACAGCTATTGGACATACAATCTCAACTAAACGATTGCAGCAGTCACGTCAGTCATTGCCAAAAGAAAAAAACGACCTCACTGGCCAGGAAAGAGCTATTGTTCGAGAGGCGAAATCGAAATCCAGTCTTGTATTTCTATCTATTTTAAAGGATCAGCGCAAGGCAACTATAACCATGGCTGAGCGGAAATGCTTAACGGATTTGGCAAACATAGGGTTGCTTGATGAGGTGATTAATATCTTGGTTCTCTATACTTTCAACAAGATTGACTCTGCCAATCTTAATGAAAAGTATGCAATGAAGCTTGGAAATGATTTTTCTTACAAGGGAATTGGAAGTGCAGAGGCAGCTGTTCTTTACCTAAGAGAATTGAAGACAGGTCAAGCTGTCACCAAGCCGAGCCAGCCACAGAAAAGCAATGTGCCTGACTGGAGTAAGGAAGAGGTTCAACAAGAACAAACACAAGAAGGTCAAGCCAAGTTGGCGGCTCTTTATCGTGAGTTAGAAGAAATGGAAAATAAAGGAGGTAGCTGATGAAATCAGTTCAAGATAAGTTGTCGCAGGCAACTAACCCTAGCCCAAAATCTTATCAGCAACTCTATCAAGAGATAGTGAGTGATACTGAAGTTGCTGCCTTTATTAAGAAAGAAGGGTTGACTCAAAAGGAGATTACCCTGTCCATTTCCAAATTTTTGGAATATATCAGCCAGCGTGATTTGTTTGTAAAACAAGATGAGGCCTATATCGCCAAAGGTTACCAACCTGTTTTGGTGATGAATGAAGGCTATGCGGATGTTTCCTATCTCGAAACAGAAGAATTGGTCGAATACCGTCGTTTAGAAGCTATCAAGAACCGAATTCAGCTTATAAATATGCCGGCAAGTTTGAAAAATGTCACTGTGGCAGATATTGATAAGAATGATGAAAATCGTGTGGAAGTCATGCTAGCCATAACGGATTTTGTCAAACGATTTGAAGAAAAACCAAAAGCTCTTTATATCTATGGTAACTTCGGTGTTGGTAAAAGCTATTTGATGGCCTATTTAGCCAATTTGTTATCCAAAACTTATCTTCAATCAACCACCATGCTCCATTATCCAACCTTTGTTGTCGATATAAAAAATGCCATCAAAGATGGTTCTGTCAAGGAGCGAATTGACGAAATCAAGTTGGCTCAAGTCTTGGTATTAGACGATATCGGAGCGGAGCAACATAGCCCGTGGGTGCGTGATGATGTTTTACAGGTCATTCTTCAGTACCGTATGCAGGAAAATCTGCCGACCTTCTTTACTTCCAATTTCTCCTTTGATGATTTGGAACGTCATTTTGCATCCGGCAAGTCTGGTGATGAGACCTGGCAGGCCAAGCGGGTTATGGAGCGGATTCGTTATTTAGCACGTGATTTACATTTGAAAGGAAATAACCGCCGATGAATGAAACGATTGATTTAATGTTGAACCATAGCTCTGTTCGTCGTTTTACGGAGGAGCCTCTTGTAGCAGAAGATCTTGAAACAATCATCGCAGCTGGGCGAGCTGCCTCTAGCTGGAAAAATTTTCAGTCCTATTCCATTGTTGTCGTCCAAACAGAAGCAAAAAAACAAGCACTATATGACTTGGTACCACAGCCTGCCATTCTTCAAGCTCAGGCAATTCTTGTTTTTGTTGGGGACCACAATCGTGCCAGCAAGGCGGCGGAGCTTCATGGTTCAGACTTTGATGCCAAAGGACCAGAGAACCTCTTGATTTCATCAGTTGATGCTTCTTTGGCCGGTCAGAATACCTTATTAGCGGCAGAAAGCTTGGGCTACGGCGGAGTGTTTATTGGACTGATTCGCCATAAGGCTTTAGCAATAGCGGAGCTGTTCAATTTGCCGGATTATACCTATCCCATTTTCTGTATTGCTCTAGGGCGGCCTACTCAACATCATCCAGTTAAACCGCGTTTGGCAAAAGAAGCCATTGTTTTCCATGAAGAATATGTGGAACAAGGCGTGGAAGCAATTGAATCATATGACCTAGTACAGACTGAATATGCAGGAGCTCGCCAAACAGAAACCTGGTCTGAGCGCCTAATTGCTCAATTTGGTCAGCCAGAGCAGCCTGAAACGAGGGCTATATTAGAAAAAAATAAACTATTGTAAGTTATGGTCTTTTTGGTTGCTTTTAGTACTCACTCAAACTGTCTGGGAGACAGTTTGAGGTTGTTGATAAAGTGAACCAAGTTCACATCAAAAGCTGTAGACAGCTTGTACAGTCTAGCGAACTGTACAAGGCTGGAAATGAGACTTGCGATGATAGCAAGCCTCTTACGCAAAGTACGGCAAAGCGAGTTCAAATAATGATGACATTATTTGAAGTTGGAAATAGGGAAACGAAGTTTCCTCATGCGTCGACCTTATAAAAGACAAACAAAAATGACTATATTAGAAGAGGAGGAGCTATGGCTCTACCAACTATCGCCATCGTTGGACGTCCCAACGTTGGTAAATCAACCTTATTTAACCGTATTGCAGGGGAACGTATTTCTATCGTAGAAGACGTGGAAGGTGTGACCCGTGACCGTATCTATGCTACTGGTGAGTGGCTGAATCGTAAGTTTTCCTTGATTGATACAGGTGGTATTGATGATGTGGATGCACCTTTTATGGAACAAATCAAACATCAGGCTGAGATTGCCATGGATGAAGCCGATGTCATCGTCTTTGTTGTATCAGGTAAGGAAGGTGTGACAGATGCAGATGAGTATGTATCTCGTATCCTTTATAAGACAAACAAACCAGTTATTTTGGTTGTCAATAAAGTTGATAACCCTGAAATGCGTAATGACATCTACGATTTCTATTCACTCGGTCTTGGAGATCCTTATCCAGTATCTTCTGTTCACGGTATCGGAACAGGGGATGTCTTGGATGCTATCATTGAAAACCTACCAGCTCAGGAAGCAGAAGAAAATCCAGATATTATCAAGTTCAGCTTGATTGGTCGTCCGAATGTTGGTAAATCCAGCTTGATTAATGCTATTTTGGGCGAAGAGCGCGTGATTGCTTCTCCAGTAGCTGGAACGACTCGTGATGCCATTGATACGCACTTTACAGACCCAGAAGGTCAAGAATTTACCATGATTGATACCGCAGGGATGCGCAAGTCTGGTAAGGTCTATGAAAATACGGAGAAATATTCCGTTATGCGTGCCATGCGTGCCATTGAACGTTCGGACGTCATATTGATGGTCATCAATGCTGAAGAGGGTATTCGTGAGTATGACAAACGCATCGCAGGTTTTGCCCATGAAGCCGGCAAGGGAATGATTATCGTGGTCAATAAGTGGGATACGCTTGAAAAAGACAATCATACCATGAAGCAGTGGGAAGACGACATTCGTGACCAATTCCAATACTTGTCCTATGCACCGATTATCTTTGTATCGGCTTTAACAAAACAACGTTTGAATAAGTTACCTGAGATGATTAAAGCCATTAGTGAAAGCCAGAATACCCGTATTCCATCGGCTGTTCTCAACGATGTCATCATGGATGCTATTGCTATCAATCCAACACCAACTGATAAGGGTAAACGCCTAAAGATTTTCTACGCGACTCAAGTTGCGACCAAGCCACCGACATTTGTGGTCTTTGTCAATGAAGAAGAACTCATGCATTTTTCTTACATGCGTTTCTTGGAAAATCAAATCCGCAAAGCCTTTGTATTTGAAGGGACACCGATTCATTTGATTGCACGGAAACGGAAATAATAACCTGCATTCACAGTTCAGCACTTCTATTCAAGGCTAGTTTTTCAGCTACTCATCGTTTATTTTTTCAAAATACAGTCAGTATTCCCACAAATAACTGCCTTGATTAGCGAAAAAACTATCTCTTATATACAAACACTTCACTTGTGAATACAGGTTCGAAAAGAGGGCAACCTCTTTTTTCATTGCAAGTATTCACAAATATTCTAGAATGAAAGTAGGAGTAATTTGTATGATATCAATCCCAATATGGCGATTATTCTTTCTATTGCTTTCGATCTTGGCCTTCTATTCCATTTTCTATGAAGATAGTCAGTATAAACCATTCGGTTTTCATTATTGGCTGGGTCTGGTCGCCTGTCTTTGGGTTACTTTTGCGACCTTGATCTCCTATTTTATTGCTTTTACATATGGTCCAACCATGGTCTATAATCGATTTGAACAGCCTACGGTATTGCTTTTCATCTTCTTTTTGTTATGTGCAATTGGCCTTAGCTTCCTATCCC
Source organism: Streptococcus sp. VTCC 12886 (assembly GCF_049893425.1). Taxonomy (NCBI): domain Bacteria; kingdom Bacillati; phylum Bacillota; class Bacilli; order Lactobacillales; family Streptococcaceae; genus Streptococcus; species Streptococcus sp. VTCC 12886. Next base: position 8,163 of record NZ_JBMVJB010000041.1, read on the forward strand.
TATATGCGATTAAATCCCTCGTCCGACGAACAAAGTATTACCGACAGGTCAGAAAGGAAGACTAGTGTGGATTTTTTGGTTGAGTTGTTGGTTGAGTTTTTGACTGGTCTAGCAGACTTTGCTGAAAGGAAACACCCTCCCTTTGGATTTCGCTACTGGCTAGGTTGGTTAGGAGTTCTGATTCATGTCTTACTCTTTGCCTTGCTTACTTGTGTGACCGTCTTCTTTTTCGTATTTTTCTTGGAAGGAAAAGGCTTGATTCACGGAGTAGTGGCAATTGTTTTCTTGTTGTTTGCTCTATTTTGGCTTTGGAAATGCGGAAAAACAATCTTGAAAATGTGGCAAGTAACGATTTATTATTTAGCTATTCATTAGAGACATCAGATTTACAGCTGGTGTTTTTTTTGATGCCTAGTCGGGGAAAATTCCCTTAAAATCTGCTATAATGGAATGATAATGATTTTGATATAGACAATACTCAATGAACATCAAAATAGCCTAGCTTCAACTACCTTGGAGATAGTTGAGGGTTGAAAATATAGAGAATGGTGTTCGTGACATTAAGCCGAAGACAAAACTCTGTCACTTTCTTATTTCAAGGTGACAGGCTGAAAAGCTCCATTTGTAGCTTTTCACTCATCAAGGCTTTTGACAATGGTTAATTTTGATTTTTGAAGAGTATTAGTATTGTCATGTAGTTTACAAGAAGGTTTGGATGACCTTATGAGGTTGAAAATAGGGAGTGTAGTTCACAATAGTCGTAATGGTCAGACGTGCAGTGAGAAGCAGGATTGCAAATATTTGCTACGGAAATCGGATTTCTAGCTTCTCACACTTTGCATTATTAAAAAAACAAATGACAAAAAGAAAAGGAGCTTGAATGGGTCGTATGATGCCGGGGCGGATTCGCCAAGAAGGAATTGATTTATACGAGGCTGGACAATTGACAGTTCTTCAAAGTAAGAATGGCAAAATGGAGCTTGATATTGCCGGAGAACACTTTGTGTATGGAGATGAGGATAGCGATCTACAATGTAGCTGTCAATTATTTCAGAGCAAGGGTTACTGCCAACATTTAGCTGCTACGGAGTATTTCTTGAAAAATGATAGGTCGGGCAAGGATATAAGTCAATCCATGAAAGAAGAGGGGGATGAACATAAAGAAACCGTTCGTCGAACCTATTTTGGTGGTCTATTTTTAGATGAGATTCTTCGTCCAAAGCCAGAAATGGGGATCAAGTATCAGTTATCTGTGGAAGGAAGTTTGTTGCCTTTTGATCGTCAGATTGATTGGACTTTGAAAATTTCCCGTCTGCCAGATAGTCGTTCTTATATTGTAAGAGATATTGGTGCATTTTTGCGTCTGGTAAAAGTTAATGGTTATTACCAAATTGGAAAAAATTATTATGAGCTGGTTGCGTATGAAAATTTTGATGAGCCGAGTCAGGCTTTATTAGAATTTCTATGGAATTTGGTACCAGAGAAAGTTGGATTGGACTCAGATATTCTTATACATTTTGGAAGACATTTTCGCTTACCTCAGGCCTATTTTGAAGAAGGGCTGGAATTGCTGAACCAGCTAGCTGTATTTGAATTTTCGTATCAGCAGCAATCTTATCGTTCTATGAACGTTTTTCCGTTGAGTGAAGATGCAGGTTTGTTTCACTTTGATGTAACGGTCCACACGCACATGATTGAAATGGTCATTCATGAGAAATCTTATCGACAGCTATTTCAAGGGCGTTTTCTATTGGTGGATGGGATTGTTTATAGTGTCAATCGCTGGCAAGAAAATCTGATTCGCTATCTATCAGAATTAGTCCCAACTGAATCTGGCCATAAAAAAGTTCAAGTTGATTTCAGCGATCAAGATCGACTGGCACTGAGTTTATTAGATCTGCAAACGATTGGTAGTGTGTCAGCTCCAAAACGGTTTAGGATACATGATTTTAAGCCAGAGTTTTACATTAAGATGGAAGCAGATGGTCGTCTATGTTTGCAATTGCTGTTAAACTTTGGTGGTAGAATGGTAAGCAGTGAAGAGGAATTAGCTCTATTACCATTTGCGAGCCATTTCCAACACTTGGAGGCTGTTTTTCAAACAATCCACCTGGCTGGTTTTCATGGAACGTATAAGGCTTATAGGGCTTCGCTTAGTCAAACAGAGTTATATCCTTTTTTCCGTCAGCAAGTACCAGCTTTGGAAAAAATGGGGAAAGTGGTCTTATCAGATGATATTCAAGATTTACTCATTGAAGCTAAGCCACAAATAGAGGTGACTCGTAATGGTTCACTTTTGGATATTTCTTTTGATTTGTCCGAAGTTGATCCGATTGAAATTGATCAGGCTATTCAGGCTTTATTAAATCAAGAAGACTATTATACTAGTACCAGTGGAAAGGTCTTAGTCTTTGATGAAGACACAAAGAAAATTAGTCAAACACTTATTAACTTACGAGCCCGCCACAATCAAACTGGACAACTTCAGGTCCATGCTTTAGTAGGATACCAATTGTCTCAATCTTTTGCAAACTTTGAACAAGTCCAATTTACGAAAGAGTTTTTAGAAATGGCGACCTATCTCGCTCAGCCAGAACGTTTCCCACTTCCTGAATTGAGAGTCACTACCCCGCTTAGAGATTATCAACAGATTGGTGTTAAATGGTTATCTATGTTAGATACTTATGGTTTTGGAGGGATTCTAGCTGATGATATGGGATTAGGAAAGACCTTACAAACCATCTCTTTTCTGACTAGTCGACTAAGTGAAGACTCAAAAGTATTGATATTGGCACCTTCCAGTCTCATTTACAATTGGTTAGAGGAGTGTAACAGATTTGCACCTGAACTTGATGTGGCTGTTGTTCATGGTACCAGAGAACAACGTGAAGAGATTATTGCAAATAGAAAGCAAATTTTAGTGACATCTTATCCGTCCTTTAGGCAGGATGTAGAGCTATACAAGCAGGAGAGATTTGATTACCTCATTTTGGATGAGGCTCAGGTCATGAAAAATGCCCAATCAAAAATTGCCCAATTACTTCGTGAATTTGAAGTAGGGAACTGTTTTGCCTTATCTGGAACACCGATTGAAAATCACTTAACAGAATTATGGTCTATTTTCCAAATCGTTCTTCCAGGATTGTTACCCAATAAGCAAGCCTTTAGTAAGATGACAGCTAAAGAATTAGCTCGAACGATACAACCATTTGTGTTGAGGCGTCATAAAGAAGATGTTCTCAGAGAGTTACCAGATTTAATTGAAGTCAATGTTCTGAATGAATTAACTGATGAACAAAAGACAGTTTATTTAGCACAACTTCAACAAATGCAATCACAAGTTCTTGGTGCAACTGATGCGCAAATTAATCGAAGTAAAATCGAAATTCTGTCGGGAATCACTCGATTAAGGCAGATTTGCGATACTCCAAGCCTATTTTTGGATTCCTATAAGGGGGAAAGTGGCAAGTTAAATAGTTTGAGAGAATTATTAATTCAATTAAAAGAAGGGAATCGGCGAGTTCTTATTTTTTCTCAGTTTCGAAATATGTTAGAGCAAATTGAGTCTCAACTGGAAGAAATTGGATTAACATCCTATACCTTAACTGGCTCAACTCCTGCAAATCAACGACAGGAAATGACTCGAGCATTTAATGCAGGCAGCCGAGATGCCTTTCTTATTTCATTGAAAGCAGGCGGTGTTGGACTGAATTTAACAGGAGCTGATACAGTTATTTTAGTAGACTTATGGTGGAATCCAGCTGTTGAAGCACAAGCCATCAGTCGTGCCCACAGAATGGGTCAAACAGAGATGGTTGAATGTTACCGATTGATTACTCGTGGGACTATTGAAGAAAAAATTCTAGAGCTACAAGAGAATAAAAGAAATCTTGTAAAGACAGTACTTGATGGGAATGAAAGCCGCTCACAATTAACTGCAGAGGATATCCGCGAGATTTTAGGAATCCAATAGGTGTACATATAGGTGTATATATACAGGATAAGGAAAATTTACAAAAATGTGGTATAATATGTCTTTGAAAGGAATGACTTATGATTCGACAAGCGAGAAAATTTCCATTAGTTGCAGATAACGAGATTCTGATTGGTGCTAACCCTGTAATGAGTTTATATGATGAAAGTGATTTAATCAGTAATATTAAAGGGCCGTATCAGGAGCGAGATTTCGTAATGGCTACAGAAAAAAAGAAGTCGGCTCAAGATAGTTCTAGCTCCCAGTCAGAAGACGAGCTATTACCACCACTTTTTGAAGCTACACCGAGTCGATACTCAAGAAAAGATCGGCAACAGTTAGTAAGAGTCAAATCACCTGCTGAAAAAACTCAAGGACAACTGGCTCGCGAAAAAGCAAGAGAGGATTTAAAGAAAAAGCGGTCGGCTGGTTATTTGAGAGATGAGAAAACTGTGATTCAACCATCTCGTGTCCGACCAGTTGTTGTTCCATCTGAAACTACAGTTGGAACAAAAGTGGATAGACTGACTCGCTTGGCTAATAATTTACGTCAGTCAGAGTATATTTTAGCGGATATGCCAACTGTCTATTCACTCAAGAAAGAGGATCGTAAACAAGTTCAATCTGTAAAAAAGAATTCTTACGATTTTTTGAAAAAAAGCCAAGCCTATAATTATCCAGAACGGACCATTCAGAGAGAACGTCAGCTTGCACAGGAATTGAATTTAACACATATAGAAGAGGAACGAAATGTCTAAAGTCTATCACTTTATTGGAATAAAAGGGTCTGGTATGAGTGCGCTCGCTTTGATGTTACATCAAATGGGGCACAAGGTACAGGGGAGTGATGTAGAAAAGTATTACTTTACTCAAAGAGGGCTGGAACAAGCTGGCATTCCAATCTTTCCATTTGATGAAAAAAACATCACAGCGGATGTTGAATTAATTGCAGGTAACGCCTTCCGTCCAGACAATAATGTTGAAATCGCATTTGCTGATGAACATGGGTATACCTATAAACGCTACCATGAATTCTTGGGCGAATTTATGAAAGACTTTACAAGTCTTGGTGTTGCAGGTGCCCATGGTAAGACCTCAACAACAGGGCTCTTAGCGCATGTTATGCGTAATATTACGGATACATCGTTTCTAATTGGTGATGGTACTGGCCGTGGTTCAGCAAATGCTCAGTATTTTGTATTTGAGTCAGATGAATATGAACGTCATTTTGCACCCTACAATCCGGAGTATAGCATCATCACAAATATTGACTTTGACCACCCTGATTACTTTACAAGTCTTGAAGATGTATTTAACGCTTTCAATGATTATGCAAAACAAGTAAAAAAAGGTCTCTTTGTATATGGTGAAGACGAGCAACTTCGAAGAGTCACTGCAAATGCTCCCATCTTTTACTATGGTTTAAACGAAAACAATGATTTTATTGCCTATGACCTCAAACCTTCTACTACAGGATCACAGTTTAAGGTGCGTCACGGCGAGGAAGAGTTGGGTGAATTCCAAATTCCGACATTTGGTAAGCATAATGTGATGAATGCAACAGCTGTTATTGCTACCCTTTATGTCGCTGGTTTCGATTTGCAGTTGGTTGCAGAGCATTTGAAGACTTTTGGTGGTGTAAAACGTCGCTTCACAGAAAAAGTGGTTAATAACACAGTCATTATTGATGACTTTGCTCACCATCCAACTGAAATCATTGCGACTATTGATGCCGCACGTCAAAAATATCGTAGTAAAGAATTGGTTGCCATTTTCCAACCACATACCTTTACTCGTACCATTGCCCTCTTGGATGAATTTGCAGATGCTTTGAATGGTGCTGATGCAGTATACCTTGCTCAAATTTATGGTTCAGCACGTGAAACAGATAATGGTCAGGTCAAGGTAGAAGATTTGGCAGCTAAAATCAATAAAAAAGGTGGCTTACTTACTGTTGAAAATACATCACCGCTGTTGGATCATGACAACGCAGTCTATGTATTTATGGGAGCAGGTGACATTCAGTCATATGAGTACTCATTTGAAAGACTTTTGTCCAGTCTTACAAATAATGTTCAATAAAGTGGAAGACGGAGGCTTTTAGCCCCTGTTTTTCCGCTATTTAAGGGAAAATGTATGGAAATTCGTTTTGCAAAATTCTCAGATTTAGAGCAAGTAGTGGAGCTTGAACAAGCTAATTTTTCAAGCCAGGAACAAATTTCGGAAGCTGTCCTCGCTACCTATCTTGACAGGCTTCAAAAAACATGTCTTGTAATGGAAAACAATGGTGAATTAGTGGGCTTTATCCTCTCATGCCCATGCACCACTCCTAAGGTGACAGATGCGATTTTTTATTTATCTTCTGATACGATTCCAGTTGGTAATTATCTGGCTATTGCTAGTTTATCTGTGTCGAAAAATTATCAAGGACAGGGAATTGGAACACTATTAATAGCAGCGTTGAAAGAAGTTGCTCTTCAAGAAGGTTATGTGGGAATTGCTTTAACTTGTAAAGAAGTTTTAGTCGGTTATTATGAAATAAATCATTTTACAGATTTCGGACCTTCTGAGTCTGAATTTGGTGGTACTTCATGGTTTGATATGTACTGGAATGCTCCCTAAAACAGGAATTTCTTGCATTTATAAATGCTTTAAGTTATAATGAATGATAACTGTGTGAAAGGAGTGTAATTGTGACAAAAGAGAATGACAACAATGCACAGCCTTCAAGTTTTCGTGATCAAATTTTACGTGAACTCGAAGAATTGAAAGCCCAGCGCCTTGAAGGACAACCGGAAGAGACCTTGTCTCAAGTAAATGATAAAGTTGTTGAGGAGATTGAGGCAATCGCTTCTGTTGCGAAAAATGAAATTGATCATAGTGAAGTCGCTAAATTCGAACCAGAAGAGCTTCCAAAAGTATTAGAAGAGCGTGCTGATGAGAGTATTTCAGAAGAAATAACAGTATTGGATGAAAAACAAACTGATAGCAACGTGGGAGATCAACCACGACCTGTATTACAAGATACAGTTGAGCGTAATTTGGAAGAACTTAGAAATTTCATTTCAGCTAATTCAGAACTTTTAGGAGATCAGTTGCTTGAATCTGAAAAAATGGGTTCTGCTTCAGTTCAGTCTGAAGAGAGTTTTGATGCTCATTCAACAAGTCCATCGTTAGAGGACACATTTATCGATTTCCCTAAAGAAGATGTTTCGACTGTTACTGGTGATACAGAAATTATTCCACTGGAAGCGACTTTGATAGCCCCTTCAGTGGCAGTTTCAAAAGAGCCAATAAAAGTCGAAGAAAGTCAACCAAGACGCCGTACACATAGTAAAAATAAGCAAAAGCGAAAGAAACAGGACAGAACGGCAAAAAGAATTGTTGCGGTGGTTATGTCATTGGTAGTTGTCTTCTTTTTAGCTACTTGTACGTTTGGTTTCTTCTGGGTAAAATCAAGCTTGGAGCCTATTAATACTGAAGCCACAAAAACGATTCAAGTGGAGATTCCTGAAGGATCCTCTACTAAGGAAATCGCAAATATTCTCTTTGAGAATGACCTAATAAAAAATGCTACTGTTTTTAATTATTACTCAAAAATTAAGAGTTATAATAATTACCAGAGTGGATTTTATAACCTATCGCAAAGTATGTCAGTAGATGATCTTGCGAAAGCTTTGCAAGAAAGTGGAACACCGACTGCACAAGAGGAACCTGCAGGAAAAGTGTTAATTGTTGAAGGTTATACACTTACACAAATTGCGAATTCAGTTACATTGAATGCTAAAACGGATGATAAAACTGATAAAACACCATTTACCAGTGAGGAATTTTTAGCTACAGTAACAAATCAAGAATTCATTGATCGAATGGTTGCAACCTATCCAAACTTATTTGCTAGCCTACCTGCTGCGGATAGTGGAGTTATTTACAGATTAGAGGGTTACCTCTTCCCAGCTGTTTATGATTATTATGACGATACAACAATCGAAGACTTGGTTGAGCAAATGATTTCAACAACAGATGCTCGCCTTCAACCTTATTATGAAGCGATTGCTAATAAAAACCTAACTGTAAATGAAGTACTGACACTTGCGTCCCTTGTTGAAAAAGAGGGATCAACAGATGAAGATCGTCGTAATATTGCAAGTGTATTCTTTAATCGCTTAAATGCAGAAATGCCTCTTCAGTCCAATATTGCAATTCTCTATGCCCAAGGTAAACTAGGAGAGGAAACAACTTTGGCCGAGGATAGGAATATTGACACTTCAATCGAATCTCCTTATAATATCTATTGGAGAGCAGGCTTGATGCCTGGTCCGGTTGATAGTCCTAGTTTGTCGGCAATAGAAGCTGTTTTAAATGAAAATGCAACGGATTATTATTATTTTGTGGCGGATGTTACTACTGGAACAGTTTACTTTGCTAATACAATTGAGGAACATGACCAGAATGTTGCTACATATGTCAATGCGCATTTAGAATAAATTAGTCTTTACTAGAACAAAATTATGTGGTATTCCACATAATTTTGTTTTCTTGAAAAAAATGAAAGAGGAAAAGAACATGGCAGAAAAAACATATCCAATGACCTTGGAAGAAAAAGAAAAATTAGAAAAAGAGTTAGAAGAATTAAAACTTGTTCGTCGTCCAGAAATTGTGGAACGCATTAAAATTGCACGTTCATATGGGGACCTTTCAGAGAACTCTGAATATGAAGCGGCAAAAGATGAACAAGCTTTTGTTGAAGGTCAAATTTCAGCAATTGAAACAAAAATTCGCTATGCTGAAATTGTAAATAGTGATGCTGTTGCTGCAGACGAAGTGGCAATTGGTAGAACAGTAACAGTTCAAGAAGTTGGTGAGACAGAAGAAGAAGTTTACCATATTGTCGGTGCAGCTGGAGCTGATGCTTTTGCCAATAAAATTTCTAACGAAAGTCCAATTGGTAGAGCCTTGATTGGTAAGAAGACAGGGGATGTAGCTACAATTGAAACACCAGCAGGTAGCTATGATGTGAAAATTCTAGGTGTTGAAAAAACTAAATAATAGTGTGGAGAGAGTCGTAAGATTCTCTCTTTTTTATTCGGCTCTTTGTCAACTGTAGTGGGTAGATGAAAAGCTAACACCTAGAGAGGACGAACTTCGCTCTCTCTTTCTTTATGTTCAAAGCAATCAAAATCCGTTTTTTAAAGTTTTCAAAGTTCCTGAAACCAAAGGCATTTCTCTTAATGACTTTGATGAGATTATTGGTAGCTTCCAGTTTGGCGTTTGAATAAGGCAATTCCATGGCGTTTAAAACCTTGTCCTTATCCTTTAAAAATGTCTTCAATACCGTCTGGAAAATAGG
>NZ_JBMVJB010000042.1:0-17416 GCF_049893425.1 Streptococcus sp. VTCC 12886
CGATAGCTAAGGTTATAACGAAGATAGTAGCCCACGGCTACAATAATCACATCCTGCTGAAATTGCTTTCCTTTAAAATGATTCATCGTCATTCCTCCTGCTATCTTTTTCTATTATTCTACCTTATTTGATAGTAGATTTAAAACTTTGCAACAGAACCATTTTTCTTATACAGCATACTGGCTAGTCTGACCCGATTTTGGAAGGGGTCAAACCAGCCAGTGCTTTTTTCGTTCCTGCTTCGTTTTATTTAGGGTCTAATTTCAATGTCATAGCATTGATCGCAACGATAACAGTGGAGAGGGACATGAGGACGGCACCGACTGCTGGACTTAATGTTATGCCAATTGGTGCTAGTATTCCTGCAGCTATTGGGATCGCGATAAAGTTATACCCTGCTCCCCATACCAAGTTTTGTTTCATTTTACGTGTCGTATTGTTTGCTAACTCGATAAAGGATTCAATATCCCCTGGATCAGACTGAGTAAGAATAATATCCGCAGAATCCAAAGCTACTTGCGTTCCAGCTCCGATTGCAATACCTACGTCTGCCAAGGCAAGGGAAGGTGCGTCATTGACCCCGTCTCCTACCATGATAACCGTCTTGTTTTGGTTTTTCATGGACTCGACCAGCTTGTACTTATCTTCCGGAGATTGATTGGCTTGGTATTGAATACCTAGAACTTCTGCAACTCCTTGTGCAGCTTCCTCGTTATCACCAGTAGCCATGAGTGGTTCAATTCCGTATTTTTTCAGCACCTCGATCAAGTTTCTGCTGGTTTCTTTCAGTTCATCTCCCAATGCGACAGCGCCGATTGCTTCATTATTTTCTACAAGGATACTTAAAGTAGCGCCTTTCGGAATATCCATACGCAATGCTTTTCCGTATGCCTTTTGGCTGATTAATTGATAGTGGTGGCCGTTCGCCTCCCCTTCTATTCCTGCTCCCGAAACGATTTCAATGGAGTCAAAGGAAACTGACTTAATGCCTTTCGCTTCAGCGTGGTTCACAATCGATTGGGCAATCGGGTGACTGGAGCCTGCCTCTATACCCGCCAACAAGCTTGTAATTTCTTCTTCAGAATATTTATCACTCAAAACAGTGACGTCCAACACTTTAAATTCACCAGTTGTTAAAGTACCTGTTTTATCCAATACCATAACATCCGCTTTAGTAGTTAATTCCAAAGCTTCTCTATTTTTAACCAGTAATCCTCGGCTTGCACCCAAACTAGTACTACGTGATACTACCAAGGGAATAGCAAGACCCAAAGCATGTGGGCAGGCAATAACTAACGCAGTCACAGTAAAGATAACGGCTGTAGGTAAATCTGCAATGATCATCCAGGCTACTAGAGCGATTAAAGCTACTACAACGGCAATGTAGAACAACCAGCTAGCTACTTTGTGAGCCACATTCTCTGCTCGAGATGGTTGGCTTTGAGCTTGACTGATTAATGTCTGAACCTGAGAAATGAAGGACTTATCGCCCGTCTGCTTTATTTCCACATAGAGGACTCCGCCACCATTGGTTGATCCACCGATGACCTCATCTCCGGGTTTTTTTTCAATTGGTTTCGATTCCCCAGTCACAAGCGCTTCGTTTACACGGGATTCTCCGCGGATAATGATACCATCAGCTGGAACATTTTCTCCTGCTTGAACACGGATAACATCTCCAATCTGAAGTTCAGACACAGGACGAGTCTCAATCGAATCGTCTTCTAAAACAACATGAGCATCTTTCGGCACCAACTCAGCCAATGCTTTTTGCGCGTCCCCTGCTTCACCCAATGCCTTCATTTCAATCCAGTGTCCTAATAACATGATTAAAATTAACGTTGTAAACTCAAAGAAGAAGTCCATGACATGTTCTCCGGTCACATATCGAGCGGCCACTGCGTAAACACTATAGGCATAAGAAACCGTTATTCCCAAAGTAATCAAGGACATCATGCCCGGAGCTTTTGAATTAAACTCATCTTTCGCACCCATGTAGAATGGTTTTCCGCCATAAATGTATAGAATTGTTGCCAATACAGCTGCTACAACGTCTGCATAAGGAAAGATAATTTGGAAAGGCAACTGAATATCCATCAAAGGCGTAATGAGTAAGATTGCAATTCCTAATGGGAGTGACTTCAAGAAAATCTCCTTAAAGCTACCGTGATGGTGGTGGGCATGCCCTCCCATTGCGCCATGATCCATTTCACTGTGATCCATCGCACTATGATTCATCTTGCTGTGATCCATCTGACTATGTTCCATTTCATTATGGTCGTGTTTTGAGTGATCCATATTGCTGTGATCCATCTTACTGTGATCCATCTTACTATGATCCATCTTGCTGTGATCCATCTGACTATGATCCATTTCATTATGGTCGTGTTTTGAGTGATCCATGTCGCCGTGATTATGATGACTATGTGACGAATGTTTTTTGTTATTCCTCATTTTTAATTCCTCCTTATTATATTAGAGACTGATTTTAAAGTTTTAGAACTTTCTCATCGAACACTGCATATAATTCTCACGAAAAGGGTTCTATACTTTATCTCTAGCTACTATCTATGAATAAATGGTATTCGTACTTTATGCACTTAATACTGAATAGTTAGTTTCTGCTAAAGCAGCATTGAGCGTTTCGGTATCAATCTCTGTTTGACTTTCAAGTACTGCTTTTTTAGTCGCTAAATCAACCTCTACAGATTCAACCCCTTCAATAGCTGAAAATCTTTCTTGCACCGTGTTCGCACAACCTGCACATTTTACGCCATCTAATAAGACTTCTTTTTTCATTATTTTATTCCCCCTTTTTTTATCTTCTCCTATTATATAGAATAGGAAGAAGTTTAAATCCCAGATAAGCTACGTGTTTTCTAAACAACTGCTGGTTTGAATCGTCTTAACCGTAAAGCATTGAGCAAGACCGATACGGAACTGAAACTCATGGCGACTGCCGCAAACATTGGACTCATCAATGGTCCGCCAAAAATATACAAGAGACCCATCGCAACTGGAATACCTATAAGGTTGTAAGCAAAAGCCCAGAACAAGTTTTGTTTAATGTTTCGTAGCGTTGCATGACTTAAATCAATCGCAGTCAATACAGCGGTTAAATCATTACGCATAAGGACAATATCAGCCGATTCAATCGCCACGTCTGTACCTGATCCAACTGCAATACCGACATCTGCTTGAGCTAATGCGGGTGCATCGTTAATGCCGTCCCCAACCATCGCTACCTTCTTGCCTGTTTCTTGTAGTTTTTTGACTTCTTCTGCTTTATCTTCAGGTAATACTTCACTTAATACATGGTCAATACCCACCTGCTTAGCAATCGCTTTGGCTGTACGTTTGTTATCTCCAGTAATCATGATTACTTCAACACCGCGTCTTCTAAGTTCTTTAACAGCCTTCATACTATTTTCTTTTAATGTATCCGCTACTGCGATAATTCCAGCTAGTTCTCCATCAACAGAGAGATACATCGGTGTTTTTCCTTCGTCTGCTAAACGATCGGATTCTTTTTCCATGCTTGATAAATCAATCTTTTGCTCTAGCATCAGTTTACGGTTTCCAATGTACATATCTTTGCCCTCAATTTCAACTCGAATCCCGTGTCCAGTAATCGCTTCAAAATGATCTGGCTTAGCTAATGTCATGTTCTCTTCTTTTGATTTCTGTACGATGGCTTCGCCTAATGGGTGTTCAGAACCTGTTTCACCGGAAGCTGCATAATATAAAAGATTTTCTTTAGTAATAAGAGGAGTGACCAAAATATCCGTCACGATAGGTTTACCTTCTGTCAGTGTCCCTGTTTTATCAAATACAATCGTGTCTAAATTATGAGTGGTTTCTAACGCCTCACCACTTTTTATCAAGACACCATGTTCTGCCCCTTTTCCGGTTCCAACCATAATACTTGTTGGAGTCGCCAAACCTAAGGCACATGGACAAGCAATGACAAGGGTTGTTATGATAACGGATAAAACAAATATTCCAGATTGACCTGCAATTAACCAAGCAATCCCTGCTAAAACGGCTAATGCTATAACAATCGGTACGAAATATCTGGTAATGATATCGGCCATTCGAGCAATGGGTGCTTTAGACCCTTGAGCATCTTCTACTAATTTTATGATTTGAGATAGAGTTGTATCACTTCCCACTCGAGTCGCGCGGTAATCAATGGAACCATTTTTATTGATACTAGCCCCAATAACCTCGTCTCCACTTTCCTTTTCCACGGGGATACTTTCTCCTGTCAGCATTGATTCATCGACTGAAGTGCGTCCCTCAACAACAACACCATCTACAGGCATACTTTCTCCCGGACGAACTCGAATAACATCTCCTAAAGCGACTTCGTCCACAGTAATCTCTTGTTCCACACCATTACGTATCACTCGAGCTGTTTTAGGAACCAAGTTGACTAATTTTTCAATCGCTGAGGACATTTGCCCCTTTGATCGCTCTTCTAAAAATAACCCTAACGTATGAAGAGTTAAGATAACTCCAGTCACTTCATAGTAAAGTAAATCTGAAAAGTTGCCGTAACCTAAGCCAGCCCCGATCGTCGCTGCCAGACTGTATACAAAAGCGGCCGCGGTACCAAGGGCAATCAGGGAATCCATATTTGGGTGACCTTTAAATAAAGTTTTAAATCCCTTCTGGAAATATTCCCAGCTTACTACCATTATCGGCAAAGTCAGAAAAAGTTGTAAAAGAGAAAAATTAAATGCATTTATCATTGGGTCAACGATATTTGGTAGAGGCATACCTACCATTGGACCCATAGATATAATTAATACAGGGATTGTAAATATAATGGATATCCCAAAACGATTTGAAAGTTGCTTCATTCTTTTTTCTCACGCTTCTCTGCTCGTGAATTATCTTGAGTATCCGTAGTCTCTAATACGGCTGCATAACCACTATTGGATACAGCACCAGTCACATCAGATACTGAAATTGCTTACGGTTTATAGGAAACTTGCATTTTTTCTGTCGCTAAATTGACGGAAGCTTTATTTACGCCCGACAACTTTCCGACGGCTTTTTCAATTGTCTGTGCACAGGATGCGCAGGTCATCCCTTCAATTGCAAAGGTTTGCGTCTTTCCCTCTTGGGCAATCAGTTCATACCCTGAATCATCCAACGCTTTTTGTAGATTTTCTACCGAAAAAGTTGGTTCATTGTATTCTATACTCAACTTTTCTGTTGCTAGGTTCATGGAAGCCTGTGTGACCCCACGTACTTTTTTGCCGCTTTTTCTACTGTCTGCGCACAAGACGCACAGGTCATACCTTCTATGGCAAACTATTTATTCTCCAATTTTTTCGCTCCTTATTCTCCATGATGATGTAAATGGCAATCGCATTGCCCTTCTGTACACTGACAATCCACTTCTTCTACTGCGAAAGCTTTTTTCATCTCTAATATTTCTTCTAGTCGCTGGATATCATCGAAGCTTAAGACATGATTTTCAATGATACTCCCTACTGCATTCCCGACATTCTTTCGACAAATACGGTTGAAAATATCGTCTGTATACTTTCCTAAGGCTTCTTTCTCTTCAATATTGGCAGTATAAATAAATTTTCTACCTTCTTTCTCTGTATTTAGTACGCCTTTTTCAACCAGTCGACCTAAGAGCGTTTTGATAGTGGCTTGTTTCCAGTCCATTTTTTCTTTCAATATGGAGATGACTTCTTTACTAGTCACTCGACCATTCGCCCAGACTACACGCATAACTTCCCATTCAGTATCTGTGATATGAGGGCTAACTACTATTGTACTCATTCTCTTTTCCTCCTTATTGTCTACATATGTAAACGTAAATGTTTGAGATAAGTTTACTATTGTAAACCATTCTTGTCAAGTCTTTTTTTAAATAAATGTAACCAGCTTGTTTTTTAAATAAATATAACCAACTATTATTGCCTTTGTTTTCCTATCTTTACCCAATACTAATTATAAGGTTACCATTGATTTACTTTTATTGATTTTAGAATTCCTTATTTTTAAAATTATATTTTCTAAATATGATAAACACTATTGAGCAATTTAATTGTTTATCGTATTTAGGAAATCAAGAATTGAGAAAAAGCGGAAAAATAGAAAAAAACCTATACAGACGGAACCAATTATTTTTAAAAGACAAACTTAATCTATCTTTTAATACTGCATAGAAGACTTTGGCATCTAATCTCATCTCTTTGTAAAGATCACTCTCAAAAAGTATTTTAGGCAATGCATAGAATCTTTCTGAAGTTTGATATTCATCGGCACTTATTAAATTAATATTTTCCATATTATTTTGCCTCAGCTACTTTTAACATCATCCCACCTGATTCGGGAAATTTAATTAAATTGAATTGCTCAAGCTCTTTGAGAGACTCTTCGACTTTGGAACGTGACCAACCAGTATCTTTCATCAAAGAAACAATAACCATGTTTCTTGACTGTCTTTGTTTAGCACGTGTGTTTTTATAGCTTGATGTCATAAAATAATTTCCTTTCGGGTAGTAAAAAGTAAACAAAAAGAGAACGATTTCTCGTTCTATTAAATTTATTTAGTATTTTTCTTATTTCTCAAAACTCTAGACACTTACAGGAGGACCGCTAAGAAGGGATGTGCACTTTTCTACAAAGAGAAGACCGACACCAAAGCTCGCGTTTTGTGGTACAATAAAGGCATGAATACAGTAGATACCATTATTATCGGAGGAGGGCCAGCAGGCATGATGGCTGCGATTTCTTCCAGCTTCTACGGCAAGAAGACCCTACTCCTCGAAAAAAACAAGCGTTTGGGCAAGAAACTGTCTGGCACAGGTGGCGGACGTTGCAATGTGACAAACAACGGCACACTGGAAGACCTAATGGCTGGTATTCCTGGAAATGGCCGATTTCTATACAGCGTCTTCTCCCAATTTAACAACCACGATATCATGAATTTCTTTCAGGAAAATGGGGTCAAGCTCAAAGTGGAGGACCACGGCCGTGTCTTTCCAACCACCGACCGCTCCCAGACCATTATCAAGTGCCTGGAGATGAAGATGCTGGAAAACGGCGTGGACATCCGCACAGGTACGGAGGCGGTTTCCGTCCGCAAGATTGACGACCTCTTCCATGTCAAGACTAGCGAGGAAACCTTTACCGCTCCTCAGCTGATTGTCACCACTGGCGGTAAGACTTATCCTTCCACCGGCTCGACTGGCTTTGGTCACGACATTTCCCGCCACTTCAAGCTAGAAGTCACAGAGATTGAGGCTGCAGAAAGTCCTGTTCTGACTGACTTCCCCCACAAGAAGCTCCAAGGCATTTCCCTGGACGACGTCACCCTGACCTACGGTAAGCACGTCATCACCCACGACCTGCTCTTCACCCACTTTGGTCTGTCGGGACCCGCTGCTCTTCGCTTGTCCAGTTTTGTCAAAGGCGGCGAAACCGCATTTCTCGATGCTCTGCCGACCCATTCTGAACAGGACTTGTTTGAACATTTAGAAATCAATAGGGAAAAATCCGTCAAGAATGCACTTGGTGAACTCATGCCAGACCGCCTAGCAGACTTTTTCGCTGAAAACTATGATAGCAAGGTCAAACAAGTTTCCCAAAAAGACCTGGCTGACCTGGTTACCCTCCTAAAAGCCTTACCTATCAAGATTACAGGCAAGATGTCCCTAGCCAAGTCTTTTGTGACCAAGGGTGGCGTTGACCTCAAGGAAATCAATCCAAAAACCTTAGAAAGCAAGAAAGTCCCTGGCCTCCACTTTGCAGGCGAGGTCTTGGACATCAATGCCCACACAGGTGGCTTTAACATTACCTACTGTCTAGCAACTGGCTGGGTGGCAGGAAGTTTGCATTATTAGAAATCACCCTTAAAGCTCAACCTAAAAGGAGAGGATATGCCTATTAATTCATTTAATCAAGAAATCGGCGTACCAATACCCCATCATCAAGCTGGTAGCCTTCCTACTATTGATGTTCTCCAAGGAAAAACCGTTCGATTGGAAAAACTCAGACCAGATCACGCCGATGCAATTTATCAATTCTATGGTCCTACTGCCAAGCAAGCTGATTGGACCTATTTGTCTATTGATTCCTTTAAAGACTATACAAGTTTTCAAACATATTTCCAACACATGTTGGACTCAGTCGATCCTTATTATCTTGCTATCATTGACCAATCTACCAATCAGGCTATTGGAACTTTTGCACTGATGCGCATAGATTCTAAAAATCGTGTCATTGAAGTGGGATGGGTCCTCTTTTCTCCAAAACTCCAAAAAACACGACAAGCAACGGAGGCTCACTACTTGCTTATGTCCTATATTTTTGAGAACCTAGGCTATCGCAGATATGAATGGAAGTGTGATCATTTAAATGGTCCATCACGCCGGGCAGCACTACGATTGGGCTTTACCTATGAAGGCACATTTCGACAAGCTTCGGTCTATAAGGAAAGGAATCGTGATACGGATTGGTTTTCTATATTAGACAAAGAATGGGACTCCCGTAAACAGCGACTAGAAAGCTGGTTAGAGGATGCCAATTTTGACAAGAATGGCCAACAAAAACAATCCCTATCAACTTTCTAAATTCAAGCAAAAATCTGCTTGAATTTTTTGCTTATCGTTGTATTGTAGAACTATAACAATATGACAAAAGGAGATTGACTATGCAACTGAAACTATCTTCTGTTTCCAAGAAATTCGACCACAAGATTATTCTGGATTAGGCTTCTTTTACCTTTGAAAAAGGGAAGATTTATGGTTTGCTGGGGCAAAATAGTGCTGGTAAGACGACCTTGTTCAACTGTATTGCTCGCAATCTGACCTTGGACAGTGGCAATATTCAGTTTGTAGAGGGCGAGGAAGTCCTTGACTACGATAATACGGACATCGGCTTTACCCAGACCTATCCGCAGCTACCTGCCTTTATGACCGCCTATGAGTTTGTGCGTTTCTATATGGATATCCACAAGGACAAACTCAAAGATGCACGCCGTCCTGAGGATTGGTTGCTTTTGGTGGGAATTGACTTTGAAGACCAGCACCGTCTGCTCAAGGACTTTTCCCACGGTATGCAGAACAAGGTCCAGTTGCTCCTGTCTTTGATTGTCCAGCCGCCTGTCCTGCTCTTAGATGAGCCACTGACTTCCTTTGATCCTGCGGCTGCCCACGAAGTTCAAGCAACTGATTCGAGAGACTAAAAAAGATTCCGTAATCATCTTTTCTACCCACATTTTACAACTGGCTCAAGACCTCTGCGACGAAATTGTCCTCCTGCATCATCAGGAATTACAGGCTGTTCCGAGTGACAAACTACACGACCCTGATTTTGAACAGGAAGTGGTTGCCCTCTTGACAGCAGACTAGGAGGGTCTTATGAAAACCATTCTACGTTATTTTTGGTATCAGGAAAAGTACAACCTCCATCGGACCGTCAATGGATTTTTCTACTACCTGCGGAAACTGCCACTTGTTGGAAAGAGCATTCCAGAGAGTATTTTCAAGTCTTACAGTTTTAAGTCTGCTCTCTTTCTGTTCCTCCATATCTTCTCTATTCCCAGTCGCTTTCTTGTCAAGGGTTTATGGCTGGCCTTGAATTTCTACTTTGCTTCCTTTTGGATCAATCTCCTCTCTGGCGGGGAATTAAATTTTTGGAATGTTCTTCCAGGAACTTGACTTTTGGGCTTTTCTCTATGGTTGGTCTTTGTTGGCTATGCCTTTCGGTTTGGCAAGGGATTTGAGCCTTTTATCGCCAAGTCCGAGCGGGAATTCATGCGAAATTTTGGGCTTTCTCAATCTAGTTTTCTCCAAAGTCAGCTCTTTATAGAGCCAGCCTATTATCACCAGTCTGGCCTACCTGCCTGCCTTGCTCATCTTTTCTAGTCTTGCTGGAAATTGGCTCTATCTACCTCTAGGATTGCTGACTATCCCATCAGGAAGCCTTACTGGTCATGCTCTCAATCGAGCACTATTCAACAGAGGTATTTTAGCACCTCGAAACTCTTGGCAATCTTGGGTCATCTTTGGAACTGGTTTAGTAGCAATTGCCTGTCTTATCCTTTTCCGCAATCATCTGCTACCAATCTTTTTACTGCCTGTGCTTGTCTGTCAAGTCTTGCTGATTTGGTTTAATTATAAGTATTTAAAACAACAAACCAATCATGTAGACTACCTCCAGTACTGCATGGACGAGTCCTTAAAAATGGATAGGAAACTTTTTGAAATAACCAAGGGTAACGAGTATACTCGCCAAGGTCTACAAATGCAGAAAAAATTAAATTTAAAAGGTAGCAAAGACCTATCCTACCTATCTGGCATGACCTACCTAAACGCTCTGCTATTTGACCGCTACAAAAAAGTCCTCTATAAGAAGGTGCGGAACTGGGTTCTGTCGCTCGTGGTAATTCTGGTCGCTCTGGAGGCCCTCCGCTATTATCTGGGGCCTTTTGAACTGACCGATACCATCCTCCTGCGGTTCCTGCCCTTCTCCTTTATGAATTATGTATATCGCTTCGTCGGGCAAGGTGGTCGTTCAAATGGTCTTTGTCAACTGTGATATTTCCATGCTTCACTATCCTTTTTATCGCGAGGCTAAGACCATTATCGCTGGTTTTAACTACCGCTTTTGGCAGATCTGCAAGCTCAATCTCATCTTTGCCTGCAGCCTCTTTCTGACTATCATGGTGCTGGGGCGGTTTGCCTTCAGCATGGAAACCATTCTTCTGACTGCTCTGCTCCTCATCAGTCTAACAGCCCTCTTTTCCTTCCATGATCTCTTTATCTACTATATTCTCCAACCCTTTACCAAGGATATGGACGTCAGCAATCCCCTCTATAAGTTTCTCAGTTGGGCTCTTTACTGGGTGGCCTACCTCAATAGCAAGCTTGATTTAGGCAGTCACTTGTACATCCTACTCATTTCGCTGGCCATGATTGCCTATGTCTGTATCGGTTACTGGATTTTATTGAAAAAAGCTCCGCAGACTTTCCACTTGAAATTATAAAAAAGCAGCCTCTCGCAAGAGAAGGCTGTTTTGCTGTTACCATATACCCAAAATCGCCTGCCAAACCAGTGTCAACAGGGTCACTCCCATCCAACAAGCAAGTCCGACCAGAAGAGCAACTCTGCCATTTTTTACCAAGGCCAACACATTAGTCCGCAAGCCAATGGCTGTCATGGCCATGCAAATGAGGAACTTGGACAGGCTTTTAAGTGGAGTAAAAACTGCTGTTCCCACTCCAAAATGACCTGCGATTGTTGTCACCAGACTGGCTAGGATAAAATACAAAATAAAAGTCGGAAAACCTGTCAGGAGGGACTTCTTGTCTGCCTTGAGACCCTTTCCTCGGCTTTGCCAAATTGCTAAAACCGTTGTAATAGGAATTATGGCTAAAGTTCGTGTTAACTTAACCGTCACTGCTATATCCAAGGTCTGACTACCCAATCCGTAAAGGCTGTCCCAGGTGGCTGCTGTTGCGGTGACCGACGAGGTATCATTGACCGCTGTTCCTGCGAACATTCCAAAGGCCTGACCCGAATCGGTCGAAAACCCAAGCCAGGTTGCCAAAGTCGGAAACACCAAGGCCGCAAAGACATTAAAAAGAAAGATGACGGAGATTGCTTGTGCTACATCCTCATCATCCGCCTTAATAATGGGAGCTGTCGCCGCAATGGCAGAGCCGCCACAAATAGAGGTCCCTACGCCAATCAAGGTCGCCAGATGAGATGAAATCGGTAGCCATTTCCACATCAAGAAGGCCAAAAACAAAGCGAAACTGATAGTTGAAAGAATAATTGGAAGAGATTGACGTCCAACAGCCAATACCGTTGATAAGTTTAATCCAAATCCCAAACAAATCACCGCATACTGTAAAATTTTCTTGGAAGTAAAGGTTAAGCCTGACTGAAATGCATTTTTACTTGAAAAATAGGGATACAGACTCATCCCGATTAGAAGGGAGAAGACTGGTCCACCCACAAGGGGAAACAATTGACCTAACCACTGACCCACCAAAGCCAAAAGGACACAAAGTCCAACACCTTTGGCATTTTCCTTTACCATAAAACCCTCCTAAAATATCAAACGTAACGCCGCGGTTGTAACAACGCCAACCAAAACTGCTAAAAGTATATTTTTTGTCTTCAAGACTACAAAAAATGTCGGAAGAATAGCTAGACTTTCTACCAGGAGAAAACTTGGCAAGGAGCCAACTTTCTCATCCATAATACTGGAAAGGGTCAATGCAAAAATGATAGTGATTGGCAAAAAGCTGAGGAATTTCACCAACTTTGGAGGAAGAGATTTATGTTGAGTCAGTACAAAAGGCAAAACACGTGGCACCCAAGTCACAAGGGCTGCCGTCAGAATAATCAACAATATATTAGTCTTTACCATCTAACCATACCCCCACAAAACAACCAATTAAGGTTGCTAATAAGACTGCTACATAGGACGATACAAGGCTGGCTAATAAGACATAGGTCAAAAAAACAGCCATAAGAATCAAACCAACTTTCCTCATAGAGATAGTCCGAGCCATCGCCACTAGTTGCCCTGAGAAAATCCCGACGAACATAGCGACCAAGGCAAAGTCCAACCCAAACTGCTCGGGATTTGGAATAAGACCACCAATCAGATTGCCTAGAGTCGTAAATGTAACCCAAGAAGCGTAGCCAGCAAGGTTGTTACCGTACATCCAGCTTGGTGCAATCTGCTTGTCTTCAATGTGTTTCCGCAAGAGAACCGCATAGGACTCATCCGTCACAAATGATCCTATCAAAATATTGGACCCTAGACGATTCCCTTGAAAGATGGTTGTCGCATGTAAACACATCAGAAAATTACGCAGATTAACGAAAAATACGGTCACTGCGATTGAAAGGAGTGGTGCTCCTGCTAAGATCATGGCGCAGATAACAAACTGAGCACTTCCAGCATAAACAAAAAGACTCATTAAGCCCATTTCGACAGCTGAAATTCCTGAATTGACCGATACAACCCCGCAAGCTAAACCAATACTAGCATAGCCTAAAGCAGTGGGGATAGCATCACGCAAGCCCTCACGAAAAGCATGTTCCTTCATTCCATATCTCCTTCCCTCTGATGACAAATCGAGAATTTATTCTCCCATTTTCTCACACTGCAACTTGATTTTCAAGTTTTCTTTTATATCCGAGTATAAAACCTCACTTGGAACAGGGCTAATGATCTATTTCAATAGATACCAAAAAAACTCCGAATAGAGCAATTGGAGTTTCATCATGCATTTCAAAATATAGTCGAATGAATTAGCTTTCAGACAAGGAATTGAGGTGCAGGCATTACTAGAGTACGGCAAGCCGAAAGTGACGATGTATCAAAGCTAATTCAAATGACTATAATTATTGTGATCACGTATTTTAGCGCTACTGCCACTAAGCTCCAAGGTCCTTTCTATCTAATACAAGAACCGATAGAAGCAAAGAAACAATGATAACCGCACAAGCTTTTACAAGAAAGAAGGTATCAAAGGTAGTATGGCTAAAAACATCTGCACCATTCGCGTAATAATAGGGCGTGATGAATTTCAAAAATTCTACTTTAGAAATAATCCGAACAATCATATCTATACTATATAAAATAAGTACGAGCCCCATTGCTAAACCAATTTGCTTTTTAGAACTAATGGCTGAAAGGAGGAAAGAAATACTGGCCAGTTCCAGCTGCATTAATAAAACCAACAAATGGTAGATGAAAAAAGAATGAAAAGAAACATCTCCCCCCAGCTGCCAAATCCCCAGACCATTCCAACAAGAAATAATACTATTGAAAATCAGAAGTTGTAAAACAACGCTGAGGTATTTCCACAATAAAATAGTTGAACGCTTATATGGCAAGGTGTATAAAAACTCACTTGTATGCCCTTCTTCCTCCTTAGAAAGGCTCGTAACTCCAAGCATAGAAGCAAACATTCCAGATCCGAGACCAAACATCAGGCCAATTTCCGTAGCATAATAGCCCTCTAGAGTGGCTATGCTAATCTTATCCATACCCAATGCTTTTGTAACATCTCCCATATTTGCATACAAATCAGCAACTCCTGTTAATTGATTCTCAACACTCTGATAGAGCCCGATAGAACCATAACAGATAAAACCAAGTACCAGGGTCCATATAAGGAGTGTCTTTCGATTTTGTCTTAACTCATGCAACAGAATAATCATTTCTCCACCTCCTCATAATAATGGAGAAACAGATCTTCAAGAGAAGGCTCTTCTACTAAAAAATCTGTCGGCGCCAGGTCTACCAAGTGATTCAATAAGTCTTCACTTGTCCCATCGTAACGGAATTGTTTTTCTTGACCATCTTTCCAAATGGTTACATTCTTCGTTTGGCTACGCGTCAGATGGTCAACTGTATCAACTACCAAAAGCTTTCCTTCTTTAATGATTGCAGCACGGTCACAATAATTTTTAACTTCTGATAAGTTATGAGACGATAGGAAACAAGTTGCCCCATTCAAGCAAACTTCCTTGATCAGCGTAAAGAAACGCTCCTGCATCAAAGGATCCAAACCAGAGGTCGGCTCGTCTAATAGCAACAATCTTGGTTTATGTTGGAGTGCACATACAATACTGACTTTTTTACGATTCCCAAGAGATAGATCTTTGATCTTTTTATCCAAGGGAACCTCTAAAAATTCACAAATACGATCCGCTTCTGTTTGGCAATCTATTTTTCTAGCTTTCGCAGCCAAGCGGATAACATCTCTAACTTTCATGTCAGGATAAAAATGTGCCTCAGATGGAAGATAGCCAATATGGGCTAATGCTTCTGTTAAGCTTGAATAAGCACCTCCCAATAATACAATATCTCCGCTTGTTTTAGAAACTAAGCCAAGAATACAACGAATAACTGTTGACTTCCCAGCCCCATTTGCTCCTAAAAAACCAAAAATCTCTCCTTGGTGAACAGAAAGATTGAGATTACTAACTGCTTGATGGCTTCCATAGTATTTATTTAGATTAGTAATCGTAATGACGTCAGATTTCATAAGAACCTTCTTCATCCACTTATTTTTGCGGAAAAGCTAAGCTTGGCTTGGCATTCAAATCCCAACCAGCAATATTTTCTTTGTTATATTCACTAACGGCTGCCAAGGCAATCATACCTGCATTGTCACCGCAGAGGCGAAGCGGGGGAATGATAACCTCCACATCGGTAATTTCAGCAGCCAACCGCTCTCGTAAGCCCTGATTAGCTGCCACACCGCCCGCCACGACCAAGGTCTTAACAGGGTATTTTTCCAAGGCCTTCTTGGTCTTAGCCATAAGAATATCTAAGACACAGGCTTGAAATGAGGCTGACAGGTCCACATTGGATATAGTTTCACCTTTCTGCCGGGCATTGTGGTAGAGGTTGATAAAGGCGGATTTGAGTCCAGAAAAAGAAAACTCCAGATTATCTTCTTTTATCATAGCACGAGGGAAATCATAAATGTCTTGCCCCTCATGAGCCAATTCATCAATAATCCGACCAGCTGGATAGGGCAGACCCATGACCCGCCCCACCTTATCATAGGCCTCTCCGACCGCATCATCTCGCGTTTCACCGACAATCTTATAGTCGCCCGCCTCTGACACATAGACCAACTCCGTGTGCCCACCGCTGACCAAAAGTGCCAAGAGGGGAAATTCTAATTCCTTGACCGCCCGTGCCGCCATCAAATGCCCTGCCATGTGATTGACAGGAATGAGCGGCAAGCCATTAGCCCAAGCAAACGCCTTGGCTGCTGAAATCCCCACTAACAAGGCACCGACCAAGCCAGGCCCATAGGTCACCGCCACAGCCGTCAAGTCCTCTGCCGTCACCTCCGCCTCCAACAAGGCCTCCTCGATACAGGCCGTAATCACTTCCACATGGTGACGGCTGGCCACCTCAGGCACCACCCCACCAAACCGCTGGTGGCTGGCAATCTGGCTTGCAATGACATTGGACAAAAGCTCCGCATCATTTCGCAAAACAGCTACCGAGGTCTCGTCACAGGAGGTCTCAATCGCTAAAATCAATCTATCTTTCATCACGTTCTCTCTTCATCATCACCGCGTCCTCGACAGGGTGGCGGTAGTAGTCTTTTCGTTTTCCTATTTTGGTAAAATGCTGGCGTGTATAGAGGGCCCGAGCTGCTCTGTTAGATTCCCTCACTTCGAGGAAGATGTCCCCCTCCCAGTCCATCACAGCAGCCATCAATTGACTGGCGATTCCCAACCTCTGAAAATCAGCCCTGACAGCAATCTGCAAGATTTCCATCTCATCCAGCACCGTCTGAACAGCCAAAAATCCGACCAACTCCTGACCCTCATAGGCTAGATAATAGTCCTCATCCTGACTAGCCATACTGGAGGCAATCTGTTCCAGAGTCCATGGAGATTGCTCATAGACCGACTGCATAACTGCCAAAATAGACTCTGCCAGATTTTCCTGACCATCGTAGTGTTTAATCTCTATCATACACGTTTGATATAACTTTCTGAGCCAGCTTTGTTGTCCTTGAGCCAGTTGTCCTCTGCCTCTACTCGCTTGAGATAGTTGGGCTCAAAGCTGGTGACATCTACTGCTGGCAAGTCTTGACCAATCACCGCCAATTGATAGGCAGACGGCAGACTGGCTTGATACTGAGCAGTTGGCAGAGCTTGCTCGATTTGCCCGATAAAGTTTTCTACTTCTCCGACAAAGGTAATATTTTCCTTGCCAGCCAGGCTAGAAAGCAAGTCTTCAAAAGACCAGTAGCATTCTGCCTCGACTGCTCTGCCATTTTCATAGACACCTGCATAGACACAGTTACGGCGGGCATCAATGAGAGGCACCACCAGACCCGTCAGGCTAGGAGGAACCAGAGACTGAAGACTGGATACCCCCACCAAGTCAATCTTGAGGGTGTAGGCCAAGGTCTTGGCAGTCGCCACCGCCACCCGCAGACCCGTGTAGGAGCCCGGGCCTTGAGCGACCACAATCCGATCCAAGTCTTTCGGTGTCCAGCCCACCTGTGCTACCAAAAAATCGACCACAGGCATGAGGCTGATGCTATGATTTTTCTTGACAGCCAGCAGGGTTTCTGCCTGCAAACGACCGTCCTCCACCAAGGCAACCGAAAGAGCCTGATTGGAGCTGTCTAAAGCTAGTATTTTCATAAATTTCTCTTTCCTTACGTCAATCGGTTTGCTTTTATTACTGCGACGATAGTGCTACTACTAAAAGCAAACTGAAAAACTTTTCAATGCTACTCTCTATTGTAAGCTATATTGAAGTTTTTTTCAAATAATGGAAAAGACTGGGTATGATTTGTACTGACCCCAAAAAGTTAGACAAAAAATATTAGTGAAAGGATTTAGTTCTGTACTGAACAGGACTAAGTCCTTT
>NZ_JBMVJB010000043.1:0-15321 GCF_049893425.1 Streptococcus sp. VTCC 12886
CTAATGTGAGTTTCGTCGCTTTTCATTATAGGTCATATGGGACTTTTTTTCTACACTAAAAAAGGCTCCATAATCTCCACGGTGGTTTTACCCACTACAGAAATTATAGAGCCTATTTTTGTCATTTATCCTAGTTATTATAGATAAAAGAGAAAGATGTCAAGAGCGTTACAAATCAGTGACTTTTAGTATTTTTTTTAGTATTCAAATAGTTTGATATTGCTGAAAATGTTTTTGAATTTCGTATGGTTACCTGCTTGTAAAAAGGTGACTTAGCCAACTACTTGTGGTAGGCCGTTTGTAAATAGCTATCTTCGAAGTATTTGCCCCAATAGATTGCATAAGCAGAAATAAACACAATTTCGACGCCTAACATTAAGGATTGAATATAGTCAATCATAGTCTGCTTTTCCAAACCTTCGGTGAAAAAGAGAACATCCTTTCTCGCCAATTCTTCTTGCCACCAAGCTGGAAGTTGATCGAATTCTGCTTGATAATCTTGGGCATCTAACAGAGCAAATTGTTTCACAAAAAGGTAGGTTGTTGCAAAAAAAGTTTGAAAATCAGCAACAATCTCCCTCCTATCCTTTGTAGAATCGAAGAAAAGATTGCCACTATTAATGTAGGTCTCAACATTGTCATAACCTAAATCAGCCACTGCTTGACGCAAATCTGCCATCACTATTTTATTACGTCCACCGACATTGATTCCTCTCAGTAGAAGAACATATCTCATTTCACTTCACCCTCTAAAACCTGCCGAATTAGAGCCATCACTTGGTTTCGATCCAACTTCCACTGGGCACGCTCATCCTTTTCAAAGGTACGATTCGAGAGAAAAATAGCCGCTTTTTGCAAGGGTCGATTGTACATGATAAAGGTTCCCGTATAGCCTGTATGCGACAGCCAATCCCCCTTTTTATCCCAGGCCAGCGACCGCTTGCGCTTGACATCAAAACCATAGTCCTGGGTCAAATCTGCCGCAAAATCCTCTGTCAGGTAATGTTCCAAAAAGATTTCCAAATCCTTAATCGTCGAAAAAAGACCTGCACTTCCCGCGTGGACACCCAATACACGCGCCTTGGGATCATGCACCACACCAGACGGCACACCACGCACTGTCGGCACTGCCTGACTCACTGGGCCAAAGGAGGTTTGGGACATGCCAAAGGGCTCTAGAACGTCTCGTCTGATAAGCTGGTCCAGACTGTCTCCACTTAATTCCTCCAACAAAAAGCCCAATAGAAGAAAATTGAGGTCTGTATAGAGAAAATCCTTATTATCTGTGACCCTGATGTTCAATATCGCTTCTTTAAGTTGCTCTGCATTTAAATTATCCCGATTGGGAATAAAAGGATCAATACCACTGGTATGAGTGAGCAATTGACGGATGGTTACTTGGCTATTTTGAAAAGCTGGATAGTAAGACTGTAAGGTCCTATCCAACTCCAGAGCTCCGCTATTGACCAAAAAAATCACGAGCGTCCCTACACCCACTACTTTGGAAACGGAGGCTAAATCATAGGTCAAGCCTGGCTGAACTGGCACCTGACCGTCTTGTGTGCCCAGATAGTACTCCTGCCACTGACCCTTAGAAAAAAGAGCCAGACTGACACCAGGATAGACCCCTTGTTCAATCTGCTCTGAAATCTTGTCTATGATAACTTGTCTCATTTTTCGAACCACAATTCAATGCCACTTGGGTCCACAGTTTGAATGAATGTCTCTTTTTTGTCCTTAAAGAACGGACCCTCTAACTGGCTTTCCAAGTTTGCCCAATCAAAATCTTTCTCAACCGGGAAACGTAAACTATCTAAATCCCATACTTGTTCTGCGGGGGCTAATAACTCTTCGCCTTCTGCACCAATGAAGCGCAAAAAAGTTTGATTTGGCAAGATAGTTTCATAAAAATCTTGGCTGACGCTTGGCTGCGGAGTATTTATCCAAACTGACTCAACTGTAAAAGCCGTCAAGCCAGAAAAATCACCCTGTCCTTTAAATGGAACTGGTGGAAGAATCGTTTTTAACTCCTCAGCAGATGCTTCCGCATGCAACAGAAATGTATCACCCTCAGGCGAAACAGCTTCAAATCCAAATCCGTTTTTTCCTTGGTAAAGCTTGCTATACTGTGTACCCGCTGCTAATAGGGCTTCAATCTCTTCGGCCTTGTCTACTTTTATGATGATTTTATTTAACTTTTTTGTCCCATTTACTGCACGGGTTCTCATGCTTGGCGACTCAACAAGTACAAGCTTTGTCTCCACACCAGCATGTCCACTAAACTCTGCAAATGCCCCCTCTTCAAGGATGGTTTTCATCCCTAAGTCTCTCTCTAAAAATTCTTGATTTAATTTTCTATTATTGATCCGTACAACCGGAACAATTGCTGCTTTTGTATTTAACACTCTATCTCGTTTCCCCTCCTACTGTATCTTATTATTTTATAGAATTTTATCCATTTTTACAACTGATTTAATGTCGATTTTTACACTTTCTCAGTAAATTTATTTGCTTAAATTCCCTCCCCCTTAGACAAAGCAAGGAGTATCAGATATAATGTCTATTATAGACTATTATCAAAAAAAAGAGGAGAATTTATGCGCTTTAACCAATATTCTTTTATCAAAAAAGAGGATTCCATCTACCTCCAAGAACTTGCCAGTCTCGGTTTCCACCTAAATCCAAATGCCAGTAACAAGGAAAATTTAGAAACATTTGTGAGAAAATGCCATTTTCTGACTAGCAATACTGACCTCCCATTGTCCAATATGATTGCGGACTGGGAAACAGATTTACTAACTTTTTTCCGCTCTGAGCGCGAGGTTACAGACCAAATTTTCTATCATGTAGCTTTCCAATTGCTTGGATTTGTTCCAAATTTTGATTACACAGATATTGACGACTTTGTAAAGAAAACCAATTTCCCAATTGTATACAGCGATATTATCGAAAATATCTACCATCTGCTCAATACTCGTACCAAGTCTGGTAATACCTTGATAGATCAACTTGTCAGCGATGATCTGATTCCTGAAGATAACCAGTACCACTTCTTCAATGGCAAATCCCTAGCAACTTTTTCGACCAAACAGCTCATCCGTGAGGTGGTCTATGTTGAAGCTCCTGTAGATACAGCTGACAGTGGGCAAACGGATTTGGTCAAGGTGTCCATTCTCCGTCCACGCTTTAATGGACAAATTCCTGCGGTCATTACCAACAGTCCTTATCATCAAGGTGTCAACGAGATAGCTAGCGACAAAGCCCTGCATAAGATGGAGGGCGAGTTAACTGAGAAACCAGCTGGCACTATTTCGGTCGTATCAAGCACAATCAACAAACTGAAATTGGACAATCGGGATCTCCCAAGCAGCCCCGCAACTGAAAAATTAGGCCATATTGGCTCTTATTCCCTAAACGAATACTTCCTTAGTCGTGGATTTGCCAGCATTCATGTTTCGGGTGTCGGTACGCTAGGATCTACGGGCTATATGACCTCTGGAGACTACCAACAGGTAGAAGGGTATAAGGCAGTTATCGACTGGCTAAACGGCCGTAATAAGGCCTATACAGACCATACACGTTCACTGCAAGTCACAGCTGATTGGGCAAACGGCAAGGTAGCAACAACTGGTCTCTCTTACTTGGGTACAATGTCTAACGCCCTAGCAACAACTGGTGTAGAGGGTTTGGAAGTCGTCATCGCAGAAGCAGGAATTTCCTCTTGGTATGACTACTACCGGGAAAACGGGCTCGTTACCAGTCCAGGAGGCTATCCTGGAGAAGATTTAGATAGCTTAACTGCTTTAACCTATTCTAAGAGCCTACAAGCAGGTGACTTCCTTCGTAACAAAGAAGCCTACGAAAGAGGACTGGCAGCTGAGCGCGTCGGACTTGAGCGTTCAAATGGCGATTACAACCAATACTGGCACGATCGTAACTATCTTCTCCACGCGGACAAGGTTAACTGTGAAGTTGTCTTTACCCATGGATCACAAGATTGGAATGTGAAACCAATTCATGTGTGGAACATGTTCCATGCTCTACCTGGCCATATCAAGAAACATCTCTTCTTCCATAATGGCGCCCATGTCTATATGAATAATTGGCAGTCAATCGATTTCCGTGAATCCATGAATGCTCTACTTAGCCAAAAATTACTCGGATATGACAATGACTACCAACTTCCTACTGTCATTTGGCAAGATAACAGCGCAGCTCAAACATGGACTGACTTAGAAACGTTTGGAGGACAGACAGAATCTCAATTCCCATTGGGACAAGATCAAGCGCAAATCCAAAATCATTACGACGAAGAAACCTTTGAAAAGTATTGCAAATCTTATCCTACATTCCACCAAGATCTCATTTCAGACAAAGCCAACCAAGTAACCATCGACTTCGAATTGGATCAAGATATCCATCTAAATGGGAGAGCCATCCTTCAACTACAGGTCAAATCAAGTGTCAGCAAAGGATTGCTTTCAGCCCAACTCTTGGATTTTGGCCCTGCCAAACGACTCAGCCCAATTCCAGGAATGGTGTCTCGAAACAGCTTGGATAACGGTCGGTATTACGCCCAAGAAAACCTAACTGAGCTTCCATTTACAGAAACGCCTTATCGCCTGATTACCAAAGGATTCATCAATCTTCAAAATCGTACCGATTTATTGACTGTAGAAGCCGTTACTCCAAATCATTGGATGACGCTTCGATGGGAACTGCAACCAACTATTTATAAACTTAAAAAAGGTGATAAACTCCGCTTAGTCCTTTATACGACTGATTTTGAGTGCACTGTAAGAGATAATTCCGAATGGCAAATCAGCCTTGATTTAAGCCAATCTCAATTAATCTTACCGCATTAATAAAATATTTCCATTCCGTTTTATCTAAAATGGAATACCCAAAACAAAACGCATAAAATCATGTTCATTATGATTCTATGCGTTTTTTCAATGTAAATTGCTTCTACCAATTCAAATAGACGAGTCAAAACGAGTCGCACTACTATACAACTCGAATGAATGTTCTACTTTTCTAATGGATGAATAATAACACCTTGCACAACACGGTTTACTGTCCCAGTTGGTGACGGTGTATCTGGTAAATTTTTGCATTTAATTGCAGTTAAGATAGACACTGTCTGAGGAAAAAGAATGTAAGGGAACATTAAGAAAACATCCGGTAAGAATAGTCCCCCTTCAGAGAGGATAAAGTTCGGTGCCTCAGTTCCCCCCAATTGATCAGCTGAAAGTGCAACAACACTTTTGGCAATACCATCCTCATTAAGTAAAGTCAACATCATACTGGCGAGTATAAGCATCATTTGATGCGAAAAGAATAACCAGTGTCTTATCATTAATAAATGACTTTGGACCATGACGAAATCCGAGTGGAGATTCATACAGTGTAACAATCTTACCAGCTGTGAGCTCAAGGATTTTCAATTGAGCTTCGTGAGCTAAGCCATAGAAACCACCAGCGCCCAGATAAATAACACGCTCAAAATCTAGATTGACCAGATCTTGTACATAGTCCTCCCGATCAAGGACATCTTGACCTAAGCGAATAATCGTTTCAACCCAATGAGCATTTTCTTCTTGGCTAGCTGGTGAAAATACTAGAAGGGCTGTCAAAGACATGAAACTAAAGCTTCCAGTCATTGCAAAACCTTTATCGTTTGAACCTGCTGGTTGCAAGAGCAAGAGGTTATCGGTATCCCCCTCAGCCGCAACAGCTAGTTTTCCTTCTGGTGCACACGTGATTGTCACTTGGTAAAGTTCATCCACTAACTGTTTGGCAATTTCAACTGCAGCTAAACTCTCAGGTGAATTTCCTGAACGGGCAAATGAAACTAAAATAGTTGGAATATCCGCTTGAAGATAATCATAGGTGCGTCCAACTAGTTCAACAGAACCAACTGTAGAAAAACGAATGTGTTTCAGGTCATTGACTTGGTTTAGATAATTTGCAATACTCTGACCAACAAAGTCTAATGTCCCTGCTCCGGTAAAGATTACTCGGATTAAATCATGTTTTTCTTTTATCCCCGATAGAAAACTTTCTATCGCTTCTAGCTGAGACACATATACTTGATATGCCTCTTGCCATAGACCAGGTTGTTGGAAAATTTCCTTTGCAGTAATACTTGCGCCCAATTTTTCAAGTTCTTCTTTTGCTAAACGAAACATAACTTCTCCTTGCCTCTGGTTATAATCAGTTTTTGTTTTATTTATAACCTGTTCGCTCAGCAAAGTCAATTTAAAATAGGTTAATATATCAAATTTACAGTTACATGGAATTTTGCACTAATTTCTAGAGTAAATGATTATAACTAGCTACTTTGAAAAATTTTGATTGTATATATGTTTGATTGATAAATCTGATTAACCCATTCTTCATTTTGAGTTATTATTTAATCATGATATAATATTAATCATACAAGAAATCTCCTCTACAATTGATTACTTCTGAAAAAGTGGTCAAAATAGGTTGAATTTTCAAAATAAAAGGGTCTAAACCCTTGATACGAAAGGAATCTTAAAAATCTTATGATGAATATGCAAAATATGATGCGCCAAGCTCAAAAACTTCAAAAGCAAATGGAGAAGAGTCAAGCTGAACTAGCTGCTACTCAATTTACAGGTAGTTCTGTACAGGACTTAGTTACTGCAACCTTTACTGGGGATAAAAAATTAGTATCAATCGATTTTAAGTCTGAAGTTGTTGATGCTGACGATATTGAGACATTGCAAGAAATGACAGTCCAGGCTATCAATGATGCTCTGACAAAAGTTGATGAGGTAACTCAGAAAAAACTTGGTGCATTTGCAGGTAAATTACCATTTTAAAACATAAAAAGACGCGAGTGGCATAGTGACCGTTCACGTCTTTTTGTTATTCAAAATTATAGAGTAAGTGCTGAAATTCAAGGAAAAATAGATCAGGATAGCGATGATTCTCTTCCAATTCACTCATCAAACTTTTTAGACCTGTTAAATTATCAGTAATAATACCATCTACTTGCAGCAAGAGCATCTTGGTCATACTCTCTTCATCGTTTGGTGTCCAAGCATAAACAGATTTCCCTCGGATCCAAGACTTAGTCATAAAATTCTGATCAAGCGAAGTATATTCCATTGTATATCCGTCAGCCACAGTGGTTGGATAAATGGAATTGAACGGAAGAATGAAGAAAGAAACCAGTTGCTCATTATATTGTTTGCTTTCAATAATCGTACGATAGTCTAACGAATGCATTTGATGACCTTTAGCAATTAGACGTTGACCATATTTTTTCAGAAAATTTCCTGTAAGATTTGGTGAATCTGCATCTGTTACTTTAATTTCCACTAATAATTTCTGACCAAGCTCATCAGCTTTTTCTAGATACTCATCAAAAGAAGGAACAGGAGCTGTCATCCCGTTTTCTGATGCAGTCATCGCCGTCAACTCTGCTAGAGTATAGTCATGTGTCCCTCCGGTATTGCCCGTCAAAGCCATTAAATCTGTATCATGCATGACAATGAATTGGCCATCTTTGGTCTCCTGAACATCCATCTCAATATAGTCCGGCTTGAGTTGAGAGGTCTTTTCCAGAGCCTCAATCGAATTCTGAACAGCATTGCCATTGTCAACACCTCGATGGGAAATAGTCACTGGCAAGGTGTCAAATGGGTAATAAAGGAGCAATGCCCCTTGGACACCAAAAACAAGACTAGATACCAGAAAAATAGCCAATCGAAGACGATGACGGAGACGCTTGCGACGATATATTGGTAGCTTCTTTCCGGTTAATAGACTGATAAAACCTATCATAAAGAGAGCAATGACTCCGTAATAGGCTAACCTTAATACTATATAGCAAACAACAGCTAACCAATATGAAAGACTTGGAGCATAATCTTCTACTAACAGCTGTATAGAATAGAGCAACAATGCAACTCCCGTAAAAAAGATAACCGGAAAAGTGACCAAGCCAACTAAACGCACAAGGTAATTGACTTGTTTGATTCCCTTTGTATGCTTCCAAGAAAATGCAATAGATTCTTTCACACTCCTATGTTCAAAATAGATTTTCGGTAGTGCGAACATGAGTCGGGAGGCAAGCCAAAAGAAAAGGAGGAGGGAAACTAAAATCAAGACCCCTATCCAGACTGTGTTGGATAGGTAATCAAGGACAAACTGTGGCACAACGATTTTATTAAAATAATAAATATTTAATATTCGACGTAGAAAGGGTAAAAGGAGAACTGAATAAAAAAGGAGGAAGATAATTTTTGGTAAGCTACTATGACGGATAATTGCGACCATACTATCTCTAACATCTCTCAAGTAATCCGATAAGTGCTTGACTTTTTCATCTAACAATTGCCAAACCCCAGTAAATAGAAGAGCTAACTCCAGATAGGCAATCCCAATATTGGCGAAAAATAAGAGAATAAACAAGCCAGAAACAAAAAGATTCTCAGAAAATACCGATAAAAGATTCGTCGGTGAAAGATAAGCATGACCTGTTAGGGCTAATAGCCTTTCTGAGACCCACGAATTAAGTGGTATCCACACAAACTCCATAAATGCGAACAGGGTAAAAAAGAGTAATAGAATCTTGTCTAAGTTGTAATAGATTTTTTGAAATTCACGATATATCTTTTTCATGGTACTAGTGTCCCATATTCTTTCAGGAATTGCAAGCCATCATTAAACATGAAAAAATAGAAAAATAAAGGAGAAATGAATGACTACCCAACCGACCATTGCAGTATTGAAAGAAGAGCATTTCTATTCAATTTGGAAAAATGGATATAGCCAAATCCAACCTGAGTGGAAAAAATGGGATGGACCTTATTTTGAAGATTATCAGATGTATCCTGATTTTGAAGCATTTCGAATGAGTAAACTTTACAATTTCTTCTGTAATGATACTGTTTGGGGCATATTTGTAGATCAAGAACCGATAGGAATTGTTACACGACATTGGGAAGATGAAAAAACTCGATGGCTCGAAATCGGGATTGTTATCTATCAGCAAAAGTATTGGAATGGGGGCTACGGGACAAGAGCTCTCAAACTCTGGATGAATCATATTTTTCAAACTAATACTGAATTAGAACATATCGGACTCACTACTTGGTCTGACAACCACCGTATGATGCGAGCAGCTGAAAAAATCGGTATGATAAAAGAAGCGCAGATCCGCAAAGTGCGATACTGGAAGGGACATTATTACGACTCTGTCAAATATGGAATAATAAGAGAGGGAATGGGAAGCAGATAAAATAGTTCCCATTCCAGATTCTTTACCCCTAACGAACGATTACAAAAATTAAGTAACAATGCGCTTACGATATAAGACAAAAAAAGATTGGTACCTACCAATCTTTTTAGTGCAATCATTCACTTCCACATTCTCATACTCTTCGAGAATCAAAATTATCAGTTGTCAAGAGCCTGGATGAGTGAAGAGCTCCACTGGACCTTGATTCGCTTCCTTATTTTCAGGCTCATGATAAAAAGGTCCACTGGACCTTGATTCGCTTCCTTATTTTCAGGCTCATGATAAAAAGGTCCACTGGACCTTGATTCGCTTCCTTATTTTCAGGCTCATGATAAAAAGGTCCACTGGACCTTTTTATTTTCCAAACAAGCGTGCAAAGAAACCTTTGGTTTGCACTTCTTGTGACTGCGCTTTGACTTCATCTAACTCCAGCTTGAGGACTTCCTTATCAGCCATTGCTTTGAGAGTCAACTGTTGCTGTTGATCCAGTTGTTTGTCCTTCTCTGCAATCTGCACATCCTTAACTTTGAGTTGCTCATCTTTTTCTGCAAGTTGCTTATCTTTGGCTTTTAATTGACTATAAAGACGAATAATCTCCGCATTTTTTTCGTCAACCAAGATTTCCATCAATTCGCGCTGCTTAACTTCTTCGCTAATTGGTTCATCTTCAAAAATGGTTGTTTTGTAGATTTCTTCCAACTTAATCAAGCCAGCACGATTTACAACAGTCACACCCTTGTCATTTTTCTCTACGAATTCTTCTGGAAGTGATTTAACACGATTATTCATTGCCTGGCGGCTCACTCCCAAAATTTCAGCTAATTCACTGACTGTTTTTTCGATTCCCATAATTTCCTCGGTACTTACATTTCTCATAGTTTGTATCATTAAAATATTACCACATAAGCCTATCCCTGTCAAATTTAGGAGGAGCACCGTATGTGTCTGAAATTTTGAGAGGAGTCGAAACTGGAGCTATACTATACTATAAAAGTGGACAGAAAATTGTGTGTTGTAATCTGTCTATTAAGACACAAAAATGAAAGGACTTTTATGTCAGGTTTTAAACGTTACGACGAGGATTTCAAACAATCGTTCGTTAATCTCTATCAAACTGGTAAAACACAAACTGAACTCTGTAAAGATTATGGGGTATCTTCTTCTGCACTTGCAAAATGGATTAAGCAGTACTCTCAAGTGCGTCTTGAAGATAATACGGTGTTGACTGCTAAACAGATTCAAGAATTACAAAAAAGGAATGCCCAACTAGAGGAAGAAAATCTGATCTTAAAAAAAGCGAGTGCCATATTCATGCAAAACTCCAAGTAAGATTGAAAGCCATCTATAGACTCCGATTTGAACACACGACAGTTATGCTCTGTCGTGTTTTACATGTCAATCGTTCCACCTACTATAACTTCATAAACAAGAGGCCTTCGAAGCGTGAAGTAGAAAATCAACGCTTGAGAAAATTACTCCTTGAGATTTATATGAAAGCCAAGAAAAGAATTGGAACGAGAGCTTTTAAAATCATTCTTCTGCGTGATTATGGCGTTAATATTTCTGAAGGCCGTATCTTAAGACTTCTCAAGTCTATGACACTCCCTAAAATGTCAACCATCAAACATCGTTTTAAATCAAAAAAAGCTCCTGTATTTTCTTCTGATAATCTGCTTAAACAAGAATTTAACCCGAACTCCCCAAATCAAGTTTGGACAACAGATTTCACTTATATCTCTATAGGACCTAAACGACATGTTTATCTCTGTGCTATTCTTGACCTCTACTCAAGGAAATGTATTGCGTGGAAAGTAAGTGATCGAATTGATGCCAAACTCGCCTGTGATACCTTAGAGATAGCTATAAAGAAAAGAAAACCTAAAGAACCAATCATTTTTCATTCTGATCAAGGCAGTCAATTTAAGTCAGCTTCCTTTAGAAAGCTATTAGATGAGCATCAATTGCTTGCTTCTTACTCCAAACCTGGTTATCCTTATGATAATGCCGTGACTGAGGTCTTTTTCAAGTATCTTAAACAACGAGAAATTAATCGCAGAACTTATCACTCCATTCAAGAAGTTCAACTCTCTTGCTTTGAATACATCGAACAATTTTATAACAATTATAATCCTCATTCCGCCAACAATGGTTTAACTCCAAATCAGAAAGAAGAAAATTATTTCAAGAAAATATAGCTCATTTTGTGTCTAAATATTTGACATTAGTCCAGTGGGACATTTCCTTGGGGAAATGTTAGAACAAATATTAGCCCAGAAAATGTAGTATTCCTACTCCCAAATTAAAAAATACAATACTAGATACATATCTAGTATTGTATTTTTAGATAACTGCCAATTAATTTAATAATATCCTTAATTCCAGATGTGGCGTTGAAAAGTTGTACGGATTTTCGTAAGTTTCCAGAATTAATATAGAATTTTGCTTAAGTTTTTTAAGTCTAATTAATTCATCCGTTATCTTATCAGGTTCAATATGTTGTGCTTGAACACAGACATGATCAATATGCAAAATTTTTATGTTTTTTAACTTTGATGAGTGGCCCCGAACTTTTAAGGCAAGAAATTTATCGTAGTTACCATACTGGAGTGAATAATAACACCCAATTCGGTTAAAAAATTCTATTTCTAAATCCTTCAACATAGAGATAGTTTTATTAATTGTATCATAGTACTTATTTGAAAAAAATACATCATCGAAAGGTATCAAGATAAAATCCTCATGAGTTTGCTCTAAATCAACATTAATTGATGAGTCTAGTTTTTGAGATAAGCTTATTTCATTTTGTATATATTCTAAAAATTGCTTATCCTCTTTTAATTGCTTTTCTTTTAATTCTAATATGTTACTAGCTTTTCTAATGATTTTGATCAAATTGATCTCAGTTTCGGACTTAATAAAGTCGTTAAAAGTCCCTAGAGGAATTCCATAATCAGCACATAATTTTATAATTTTCACATATGGAATATGTGCATGAGAGTAATAGCGGTAACCATTATTAGCATCAATTAATGCTGGATGTAAAATGCCGATAGACTCATAATATCTTAAAGCCTTGATATGTATACCAGAATAGCTGCTAAGTTTTCCTATAGTCAAATAATTTTTATTTTCCATTCTTTCTCCTTGACCTTACCGTAAAGGTATAGTTTATAATATCAGTATAACATATAAAAATAATTATATCATTTAGAAGAGGGATCTAATATGAAAAGCTTAATTACAGCTTTAAAAGAAAAGAGAGCATTACGCTTATATTTTATCGGAATAATAATTTTTATCATCGGATTATTACTCCCAATATCAAGTACAGTCAGAGTTTTAATTAGCATAATAGCAACTATTTTATCGGGATATCATGTAATGCTTGAAGGGATAGATGATACCATAAAAGAGACAGTCAAAAAGAAAAGATTTACTCCTAATACGCATATTTTAATGACACTTGCCGCAATAGGTGCAATTTTCTTAGGAGAAGCCGTTGAAGCTGCTCTACTAATCTTTATATTCGCAGGGGCACACTTTCTTGAAGAATATGTTGAGGGAAAAAGTAAACGGGAAATTACTAAACTAATAGAACTAAATCCTACGGAAGCTCGTTTAATTAATAATGAGGGAAATATAGAAGTAGTTTCGATTGATAAATTAAAAATAGGTGATAGACTTCAAGTTTTGAATGGAGCGCAAGTTCCAACTGATGGTATCATACTTAATGGTTCAACAAGCATTGATGAGTCAACCATAAATGGTGAAAGTATTCCTCGAGAAAAAAATGTTGGTGATATTGTTTTTGGTTCAACCATTAATGGTACAGGTACATTCACTATGAGAGTATCCAAGGATAGCAAGGATACAGTATTTTCTAAAATATTAACTATGGTTGAAGAGTCACAAAATAACCTTTCACCAACTGCCGATTTCATAAAACGTTTTGAACCACACTATGTCAACGGAGTATTAGTAATATTTTTAGCTTTAATTATATTTTCTCCAATGTTTTTAGGCTGGACATTAACGGAAACAATTTCAAGAAGTTTAGTCTTTCTAGTCTCTGCTTCACCATGTGCATTAGCTGTTGCTGCAATTCCTGCAACATTAGCTGGAATATCATCTTTAGCAAAACAAGGAATACTATTTAAAGGTGGTAATTTTCTTTCAAATTTAATTAATTTAAAAGCTGTCGCTTTTGATAAAACAGGAACATTGACAGAAGGAAAACCAAAAGTAGTAGATTTCTATTTTAATCCCGAACTTGATGGTGAATCC
This sequence comes from Streptococcus sp. VTCC 12886, assembly GCF_049893425.1. Classification (NCBI taxonomy): domain Bacteria; kingdom Bacillati; phylum Bacillota; class Bacilli; order Lactobacillales; family Streptococcaceae; genus Streptococcus; species Streptococcus sp. VTCC 12886. The sequence goes on from NZ_JBMVJB010000043.1 coordinate 13,562, forward strand.
TTTAGAAATACATTAGTAGCAATGGAAAAGCAAAGTAATCACCCATTAGCAAATGCTATAGTTAATAAATTTGAAATTCAAAAAGTTGACTACGATATCAAAGTAGAAAATGAACTTGGGACAGGGTTGAGCGCAACCTACCAAGGAGAAAGCTATCGAATTGCTAAACCAAGTGCTTTTAAAATCGTAAGTCAAGAATGGATTGAAAAACAGGAAAACTTTGAAAATGAAGGAAAAACGGTGGTATTTATTGCTGTTAACGATAAAGTCGAAGGCTTAATAGCAATTCAAGATACTCCTCAAAAGACTGCAATTTCGGCAATTCAATATTTAAATAAGAATCAAATAAAGACTATTATGATAACTGGTGATGCAGTATTAACGGGAAAGGCAATTGGGAAACAGTTAGGCGTAAGAGATGTGCAGGCAAATGTAATGCCTGATGAAAAGGCAAAAATAATAAATGAAAATAAAGAAAAATATGGTCCAACCGCGATGATCGGAGATGGTGTGAATGATGCACCAGCACTTGCTGTAGCAGATGTAGGTATTGCGATGGGAGATGGCACGGATGTAGCTATAGAAACTGCAGATGTAGTATTAATGAATAATGACCTTGGTAATTTTGTGAGTGCACATAAAACTTCTAAAAGATTAAAAAATATTGTAACTCAAAATATAATATTTGCTTTATTAGTTGTTCTATTTTTAGTGTATATTAGTCTATGGAAAAATACCTCGGTGGTACTAAGCATAACATTGCATGAGGGAAGTACGCTGGTTGTTCTGCTAAATTCATTGAGATTATTATTGCCAAATAAAAAAGATATAGAAGGAGAGCTATAAATGTTTAAAAATATATTTCAAAACTTAACTGAACAAGCACAAGAAATTTTGGGGAATATAACCGAAAATATTCCTGAACAAATTCAAAATGTTGCAGGAGGTATAACCGAAAACATTCCCGAACAAATTCAAAATGTTGCAGGAGGTATAACCGAAAATATTCCTGAACAAATTCAAAATGTTGCAGGAGGTATAACCGAAAATATTCCTGAACAAATTCAAAATGTTGCAGGAGGTATAACCGAAAATATCCCTGAACAAATTCAAAATGTTGCAGGAGGTATAACCGAAAATATCCCTGAACAAATTCAAAATGTTGCAGGAGATATAACCGAAAATATCCCTGAACAAATTCAAAATATTACAGATAGTATTACCAAATTTTTGGGATAATATAAATTTTTCTCATCTTTTGAGAATATGAAATTTTATTATGCCTAATCAAATGTATCGAACTAGTTTGAAACCCAAAGACCACCTCGTTATATGCCATGAATCAGTCAGAAGGCTTGATATTCGATCAACCAGATACATACGAGGTATCCTTTAGAAAGATTTTAGATATATTAATTGAGTCACTACAATCAGGTGGCTTTTTTTGTTCAGTATTGAGGTCGGTATCAAGGTCAGTATTAGGGTCAGTATTAGGGTCGGTATCAAGGTCAGTATTGAGGTCGGTATTAGGGTCGGTATTGAAAAGTGTTATCGACCTTAAGAATGGACTAACAATTATTTATAGCCATGCTTTGAGAAAAAGCAAACTTTTCCTGAAACTTATATTTTTTGGTTCTGTTGCAAAGTTTTAAATAAAGAATAAAATCCCTTACGGTATCTATAATTTAAGCTGGGATTCCCAATAATACCTTGATTTCAGTACAGACCGAAAACCCGAAGAGAGTGCCTTCTTTTCGGGT
>NZ_JBMVJB010000044.1:0-14100 GCF_049893425.1 Streptococcus sp. VTCC 12886
TTGACGATTTATCCTTAGATAAATCACCCTGCACGTTTGGTTCGTCTTCTTTAATTTTCAAAGGTCTTGTCGTTGTCACGTCCTTGCGACAACTATCTTAGTATATCACTTCTTCAAGGTCTTGTCAATACTTTTTTGAAACTTTTTTTCGTTCCCTTTGTATCGATCGCCCTCAAGAGACAACTCAATTATTCTATCATCTTCAATTACTATTGTCAACTACTTTTTCAAACTTTTTTCGTTTTTTTTTAAGCTGACTAGTCTTGCGAGACAACTCAATTATTCTATCAAATATTATCCATCATTGTCAAGTAGTTTTTCCTGTTTTTTTCACTTTTTTATTTTTAACGATTCAGTAAATCGTCTAGAGTTGAAAAATCAGAGTGTCATAGCAAAGATTATATTCAGTGACAATTCAATAAACAGTGGTTATATATTAACTTTTTTATAGGTAATGGAATGTAGGAATTAGAGTAATCATTGTTCATGTCTACTGGTTGAAGCTAGAGCTATGTTTGTTTCTTATTTTACGGTGGTAGAAGTATGGTTCTACTAGAGAATTTCAGTTAGCAGGGAGAGTAAATTCTGTTCAAAATCTTATCTGATAAAAAAAATAGAAGACAATCTTATCAGACTATCTTCTTTATATGGATTTGTTTTCTACTGTTTCAATACACCAAGAGATAAGCTCATCGAGTCGTTCAAATTGATTTGTCATATGGAGATAGCCCAAAACTGCCTCAAAACCTGTAGACATACGATAAGTCACAATATCTGCATTTTTAGCCTTTGTATGGCTATTTGCATTACGACCTCTTCGATAGATTTCTTCTTCTTTCTCATTTAATAGCTGAGCTTCTAAGAGAGCTACGATAAGACTGGCCTGTGCCTTTGCCGAGACGTATTTATTTGCTTCACTGTGTAATTTGTTGGGCTTGGTTAATCCCTTGAATATCAAATGTCGCCTGATATACATAGAATATACTGCGTCACCTTCAAAAGCAAGAGCGATTCCGTTGATAAGGTTCACATCAACTACACTAGTCACGTGTCCACCTCACGCCATCTTTTGTATCTAATAATTTAATCCCTTGCTCCGCCAATTCATCCCGAATACGGTCCGCTGTTGCAAAGTCCCTATTGGCACGCGCTACTTGCCGCTCCTCAATTAAGGCTTCAATCTCACTGTCTAAGACCTCTTCCTCAAAGACAATTCCAAAGACTGCCAACATTTTTCCAAAAGCTTCCTTGACAATGGCATCATAGTTTCCAGAGTTGATCCATTTGGCAAAGTCGAAAATTGCTGTAATGCCATTTGCAGCATTAAAATCATCATCCATTGCGGTCTCGAACGCCGCTAAATGTTTAGCCAATACTGTGTGTTCAGACACATTCAGCACTGGTTGAGTATAGGTGTTTTTTAAGTATTTTAAATTAGTTTCCGCATCGGAGATAGCTTTCTCCGTGTAGTTCAATGGTCGGCGGTAGTGCTGAGTCGCAAGGAAAAATCGTAAAACTGGTCCATCAATTTTCTCCAACATATCATGTGCAGTTAAAAAATTCCCCAATGACTTGGACATTTTTTCATCATTGATATTGAGCATGGCATTGTGCATCCAGTAATTTGCGAATGTCTGTCCTGTTTTACATTCTGATTGGGCAATCTCGTTGGTATGGTGCGGAAACTCCAAGTCTGCTCCGCCACCATGAATATCTATGGTGTCTCCCAATATCTCTGTTGCCATAACCGAACATTCGATATGCCATCCTGGACGCCCGTGACCCCACGGACTTTCCCATGACACTTCTCCTGGCTTTGCTGATTTCCACAAGGCAAAGTCAAATGGATGTTCTTTCAACTGCCCCTCTCCATCGACACGCCCAGATGCTCCAGCTTCTAAGTCTGACAAAGTTTTATTGGCCAAACGGGCATAATTCCTTGCCTTTTCAACACGGAAATAAACATCGCCAGAAGCTTCATAGGCGTACCCCTTGTCAATCAAGACCTGCACAAAATCAATGATTTCATCCATGTAGTCAATAACACGAGGATTTTTGGTAGCTGGTTTGACACCTAACTTTGCCACATCTTCCTTGAAAGCTGCGATAAACTTATCAGAAAGTTCCTTTGTTGTCATACCAGCTTCATTTGCAGCCTTTATGATTTTATCATCCACGTCCGTAAAGTTAGAAATGTAGGTCACATCGAACCCACGGTATTCAAAATAACGGCGGATGGTATCAAAAGCTACCACACTTCGTGCATTACCGATATGAATATAGTTATAAACCGTTGGTCCGCAAACATACATTTTAACCTTACCTTCTTCCAAGGGCACAAAGTCACGCAAACTGCGGGTCATGGTATCGTAAATTTTAATCATAGTTTCTCCATTACTTCTGAATATTCTTTAGGACTTGATACTTTTGATATAATTTTACTAGCCAATAAGCTGTCGCTGCCAACCAGATCATCCCAACCTGCCAATTACCTTGTGAAAATTTAAGGATAAACATGATTGTCCCAGCAACGGCGGTCAACACATAAGGCCAATTTTGTCTTACTAATTTTTTTAACATGATCTACTTTCTAATTTTCTTGCAATCGCCATGGCCACTTCAAAGAAGGTCATACTGTCAGCCGTCCGTTCCTCTCGACGGACATCCCATTCATTTTTGTGGTGATCCACATAGTCTGCCGTGTAGAAAAATTGATAGACCTTGGCCTGACGAAAGTTTGCCCAGGCCATGATAGCAGAGGCCTCCATATCGACCACCATGGCACCAGCGGCTAGGCGTCGTTTAACCTTAGCTGCTGTTTCTCTATAAAATGCATCTGTCGTCCATGTCTTAGTCCGAACATGTTCAATTCCTGCTTGATCCAAGGCTTCTTCCATGGTCAATAATAGTTCCGAATGATAGCTAATCTCATCACTGGCTGGTGCATAATGATAACTAGTTCCCTCATCACGTAAGGCTGAACTTGGTAGAATAATCTTATCTACTGCAATAGACCGATCCAGTACTCCACAAGTACCAAATACAATAAAATTTTGAAACCCTTTGGCTTTCAATTCTTCTAGGTTCCCAACAATCATAGAAGCTCCAATTGAGGCTAACATGACACCAACTCTCACTCCACTTTCTTCATAAATATACCATGGCAACCGGCCATTTAGATTGTGAAGAGCTCCACCCTCATATACATTTTCTAACTCGGCAACTCTCTTAATGATTTCTCCATTAAATGACAGAATTAAGGTATTACAGGTTTCACCACCACCCCGAATAGAGGTATCTGTCGGTTCAATGACCGCAGAGGTATTTTCAAATTCTTCTAGTAGCATTTTCCCTCCGAATCTTGTACCTTAAACCTATAAATCAACTCTACAAATGTGAGGAGCGATGGCTAGCTTCTCTCAGTTCTGCTAGCTTGGTTGTGTAGTATTCACGACCGCCTTCCATATCATGAATGGCTTGCTCATCTTTTTTCCCATGAACACGGACAATTTTAGCAGGCATACCGACAACTGTCACATCTGCTGGAACATCTGCTAAGACAACAGCAGCAGCACCTACTTTCGCATTTTCTCCGATTTCAACTGGGCCAATCACCTGGGCATGAGCAGAAACGAGTGCCCCTTTTCGAACTGTTGGATGGCGCTTCCCTGTATCCTTCCCTGTTCCTCCAAGAGTTACTCCATGGTATAACATTACACCAGATTCGATAATTGCAGTCTCACCAATTACCAATCCTGCACCATGATCAATAAAGACTCCCGAGGCAATTTCTGCACCTGGATGAATTTCAATATTGGTCCAAAATCGCCAAAACTGACTGTGCATCCGAGCTAATAATTTAAAACCATTTTGCCACATCCAGTGAGAGAGACGATGAGCAGCCAGTGCCTTGACTCCTGGGTAGGTCAAAAGGACTTCCAAGGAGTTCCGTGCCGCCGGATCTTTTTCTTTTACAATTTCTATGGTATCCTTCCACCAACCCATGACTTCTCCTTCTAGCGAGAAGACAAGTCCATTTCGGGACTTGCCTACTTCACCATTATTTTTTATCTACTTTATGAAATTTAAATTCACCAAAGTTATTATCTTTTTTCTCTTTGTGTTCTTTATGACGACTAGGTTTTTCTGGACGTTCACGTTTTTCTGGTTCCACGTAGCCTTCTGGTTTTGGTAGAAGGGCTTTCATAGAAGCATCAATACGTCCCTTATCATCAATTTTTATCACCTTAACATCTACAACATCGCCAACCTCAACCAAATCTTCTGGTTTATTGACACGTGTCCAAGCCATTTCAGAAACGTGGACGAGGGCATCGGTCTTGTCAAAAAGGTTGACAAAGGCACCGAATTTCTCCAAACGAACCACTTTTGCTTGGAAGACTTCGTCCACTTTTGCTTCACGGACAAGACCAGCGATGATTTCTTTTGTGCGCTCAATTGCAGTACGGTCTGGTGAGAAGATCGCCACAAGACCATCCTCGTCGATATCGATTTTCACGCCAGTTTCTGCAATAATCTTATCGATGGTTTCACCACCCTTACCAATAACAATCTTGATTTTGTCCACATCAATCTTGATAGTGTCAATCTTCGGTGCAGTTGGTGCCAAGTCAGGACGAACTTCTGGGATAGTCGCTTCGATGACATCAAGGATTTCAAAACGTGCCTTCTTAGCTTGTGCCAAGGCTTCTTCCAAGATTTGTGGTGTGATACCGTCAATTTTAATATCCATTTGAAGGGCTGTGATACCGTCACGAGTACCAGCTACCTTGAAGTCCATGTCGCCGAAGTGGTCCTCAAGACCTTGAATATCGGTCAAGACGGTGTAATTGGTACCGTCTGAGATCAGACCCATAGCAATCCCTGCAACGGGTGCCTTGATTGGCACACCACCTGCCATAAGGGCAAGGGTACCAGCTGTGATAGATGCCTGTGAAGAAGAACCGTTTGACTCTAAGACTTCTGCCACCAAGCGGATAGCGTAAGGGAAGTCTTCCAAGCTAGGCAAGACTTGCTCAAGAGCGCGCTCACCTAGAGCACCGTGACCAATCTCACGACGACCTGGTGCACCGTAACGACCAGTTGAGCCAACTGAGTATTGTGGGAAATTGTAGTGATGCATGAAGCGTTTCTTGTACTCATCATCCAAACCATCGATGATTTGGGTTTCACCCATTGGTGCCAAGGTCAAGACAGAAAGGGCTTGCGTTTGACCACGGGTAAAGAGACCTGAGCCGTGAACATTTGGCAAGAAGTCTACTTCTGCATCCAAAGGACGAATCTCATCAACACGGCGACCATCTGGACGGACCTTGTCTTCAGTAATCAAACGACGAACTTCTGCATGCTCCATGAGTTCCAAGATTTCATGGACATCACGCATGATACGGTCAAATTCTTCGTGCTTAGCGTATTTTTCTTCGTAAGCTGCGATGACAATCTCGCGAACGGCATTGGTCGCATCTTCACGGGCCAATTTTTCTTCAACCTGCACCGCTTTTTTCAAATCGTCATTGTAAGCTGCAACAATCTCAGCCTGCAATTCCGGGTCCACTTGAAGAAGCTCCACATCTGCTTTTTCCTTACCAACTGCTGCCACGATTTGATTTTGGAAATCCAAGAGTTCTTGAATGGCCGCATGACCTTTCAAGAGTGCTTCCAACATCACTTCTTCTGATAATTCTTTGGCACCCGATTCAACCATGTTGATAGCGTCTTTGTTACCAGCAACTGTCAATTCTAAAAGGGATGCTTCTTGTTGAGCTTGATCTGGGTTAATAATCAATTCGCCATTAACATAACCAACCTGAACACCAGCAATTGGGCCATTGAATGGAATGTCTGAGATCGCTAATGCCAATGAGGAACCAAACATGGCTGCCATTGGAGCAGATGCATCTGGATCATAAGAAAGCACTGTGTTAATGACTTGAACTTCGTTACGGAAACCTTCTGCAAACATTGGACGAATCGGACGATCAATCAAACGAGCTGTCAAAGTAGCATCCGTCGATGGACGTCCTTCCCTCTTCATCCAACCGCCAGGAAATTTACCAGCAGCATACATCTTTTCTTCGTAGTTAACTTGGAGAGGGAAGAAATCACCAGTTGCCATTTTCTTAGACATAACAGCTGCAGTTAATACTGTTGAATCTCCATAACGAACAACTACTGCACCATTGGCTTGTTTGGCAACCTGACCAGTTTCAACGACTAGTTTCTTGCCAGCAAAAACCGTTTCAAATACTTGTTTTGACATGAATTGTCTCCTGTTTTTTTCTGAAATTTTTCTTGCGTGTTTTCTACAAAAGACAATCAAACAGCTTGTTTCACTCTCTTTTGCACAAAACCACGCTTAAACTTTATTTTATCATATTTTAGAGAGAAATAAAGGCCTGAAACTATTTTTAACAAGAAAACATACTCATGATAAACTATTCAAAATAGTTGGAGGTAGAAAATGGAAACTTGCCATCTTGTAGTTCCTAGTTTAAAATGGAAGAACCAAATCTTAGCCTATAAAGAAGCATTTAGCAATGAACATCTTCATGGTGGTGGCAAACTGCAACAATTTGAAGCAGTTAAGGAATGGATAGAACACATTAAAGCAGTGTCATCTTATGGGACAAGTCATACAGAACGTTCTCCTTCTTCTACATTTCTTTGTATTCGTGAAATGGATCAACAGATGGTTGGCATTTGCAATATCCGCCATCATCTCAATCAGGAATTTTTGGTCCATATCGCCGGTCACATCGGCTATTCTATTCACCCAGAAGAGCGAAGAAAAGGCTATGCGACTGAACAACTACGACTTGCCCTGCTGGAAGCTAAGAAATTGGGAATTGCCCAAGTCTTAATCACCGCTGCAGATTGGAATATTGCCTCTCAAAAAACCATCCATGCAAATGGTGGAGTTTATGAGGATACCCGTATTGACCCTAATAGTAGCGAGCGTATGCTCCGATATTGGATTGAAAATTTGTAATATAAAAACCCGAAAATTGAGTAATAAATTGCTTTTAGAATCGAAAAAAACACAGCTCAGTATACAAGATACTGGTGCTGTGTTTTTTTGTTTCTATACCAGCTAATTAACGACGCAAGCCAAGTGAATTGATTAATTCGCGGTAACGGTTAACGTCTGTGCGGCGGAGGTATGCCAACAAGTTACGACGGCGACCGATTTTTTTCATCAAACCACGGTAAGTTGCGTGGTCTTTTTTGTGTTGTTTGATATGGTCGTTAAGGTGGTTGATTTCCCAAGTAAGTACTGCTACTTGTACTTCAACTGAACCTGTATCGCCTTCATGACGCGCATATTGTGCCATGATTTCATTTTTTTTCTCTTTTGAGATTGCCATAATGTATACTCCTTTTTATTGAGCTCAATCCGAGTGACAGGTTGGCGACCCGTGACCAAGAAAAAGCTAGATTTGTCCTTTTGGACCTTATCCATTCTATCAAGGAACGGTGCTTTTGTCAACTGATTTGAGCAATTGCTAAGCTGCTCTGCTATCTCTCCGAAAGACCTGTTTGAACTGCTTCAATTAAGTCGTTTTTCCATATTTCAATCGCATCTACATGCAAGGCAAAATCAAAATCCTTGAGATTCACTTGAACCTGCAATCTGTCTTTTTGGTAACGAGCCATCAGCACGATTTGATCCAACCCTTGCCCCATATACCAATAGATAGCTTCTACACTTGGATTGTCCACAACATCTGCCTGTATTCTGACCGCAACTTCATTTAAGCTGACTGAACTAGTATCAAAAATACGACCATATTCGTGGTCTGCCATTACATCTGTCTCATACCAAATATGAAGAGTGTTGCTATACATTTCTTTTGCTAATTCTTTCATGAGCTTCACCTTTTTCCCTTTACTATACCACAATCCAAAAAAAAGCCAGCCTGAGCTGACTTCAAAATTGAGTGTAATTACTTGGCTTTTTCAGCTTTGGGCAAAATGAGGTTAAGGATAATTCCAACGATTGCCGAGAGGGCTGTTCCTGAAAGGGTAATTGCACCAATACTCAGAACTGCACCACCAAGTCCTAATACCAACATAGAACTTGCAACAATTAAGTTACGAACTTGACCGAAATCTACTCGACTTTCAATCAATACTTTCAAACCATTTGATGCAATAACACCATATAGTAAGATGGACATTCCCCCGAGAACGGCACTTGGAATGGTAGAAATGAGAGCTGTAAATTTACCCAAGAATGAGAAAGCAATTGCAATCAAAGCAGCATTGCGAATAACCGATACTGACGCGATGCGAGTCATACCGATAACCCCTGTATTTTCTCCATAAGTCGTATTGGCAGGACCCCCAATTAAAGCTGAAACAGCTGTCGCTACACCATCACCAATCAAGGTACGACTGAGACCTGGGTTTTTCAAGAACTGACGACCACAGATTTGGCTGAGAACTGTATGGTCACCGATATGTTCAGCTACAGTAACTACAGCAATTGGTAAAATAGCAACCATCTCAGGTCCGAAGTAAAAATTATACGATTTGAATACACCTGTTTCAAATGGTAAATAGAATCCTGGCAACTCAAACCATGCTGCTTCGAGCACAGGTGTGAAATCCACCAGACCAAGCAAGAGAGCAACAATATAACCACCGATGATGGCAATTAAGAATGGAACAATCTTGGCGAAGCCTTTCCCTTTGGTATTGACAAAAGCTGCGATCAAGAAAGTGACAATGGCTACAACAACATTTTTCCAGTCACCATCCGCCACAAAACCTGCAGAAGTAACTGCCGAATTGGCAAGACCAAGACCGATAACGATAATCATAGGCCCAATAACCACGGGTGGTAATAGAGTATCAATCCATTTTGTACCAATGGCTTTGACAAGCCCTGCAATCAGTACATAAATCAGACCAACAAAGAAAATACCTGTTTGTGCTGCTGAGACATCTCCGCCCATTTCTTTAATAGCTAAGGCCATAGCTGAAATATAAGCAAATGAAGAACCAAGATAAACCGGTACTTTAAATTGAGTAGCTACTTGGTAAATCAGGGTGCCAATACCAGATGCAAATAGGGCCACGGATACGGGCATTCCCAAAATCAAAGGCACTAAAATCGTTGCACCGAACATGGCAAACACGTGTTGGAAACTAAGCAAAATCCCTTGAAAAGGAGCTGGTTTCTCATGGACATCAAACAAAAGGTTGGCTTTTGTAGTCATCATTCTCCCGCTCTGGGTACACAAAAAGACCCAGACTTTCTAAATTTACATAGTCATAGGCCCTTAATGAATTATCCTGTTGTCTTTCTCACCTCACGGGATGAGTTTAAAAACCTACGCTTTTTTCATTGTATCATAATCATTCGGATTTTGGCAAGGAATTTTAAAAATTTTTATTTTTTAGGAAAATGGCAGAGCGAGAATAAGAACTCGATTGCTTATTCGAGTTCATCTACCAGATCTTTTTCCACCTGCTTCTGACGGTACTTATTCGCCCAAGAGAGAAGATTCGCCAGTAAGAAAATGAGACTTGTGATAGAAAGAAAGAATATCAAAATCACCGCCCAAAAATGCCAATCCCAGACACCAGAATAATGCTGTCCATAGGTCTGGTAGTTGGTCCAAGCCATTAAGATAGTTGTACCAACGATTACCCCTCCTAAATATAAGTAACCTTGCCAAGAAGTTCCCCGTTCCATATCAAGCCCCTTCCTCCAATAACCGTAAAAGAGATAGACTGAAACTACCACCATGGCAAACAGTTCAAAAACATAGGTTTCAAACGGCCATTTTAAGACCAGGCTCTTGATGAGAAATGAGAGGGGCAAAAGAAAATTCATGGTCCTGCCTACCCAGGCAAAGACTTGGTTTTCTTCTTGTCGAACACGCTCATCAGTCACAATTTTTTTCATTAGTTGGTTCCTCCCAAAATAATTGATCTAAACTTTTCCCTAAACAGTGGCAAATTGATAAACAAAGACTTAGACTGGGATTATATTTTCCCGCCTCAATCAGACCGATGGTCTGGCGGGTCACTCCTATAGCTTCCGCCAAGCCCCCTTGGGTCATATCTTTTTCCACACGCGCTAACTTTAAACGAAGATTTTTCATGCCATAGCCATCCTCCTGTACATTTTTATAACTTCATTATACACTATATTTTTCATTATGCAATATATATCTCACACTTTGTCTTCTTTTTTCAAAAAAAGAAGACAAAACCGCCTCCTTAAAATATATATGCACCTCTCCGCTTATTCTACACTCTTAATCCGTCTCTTGATTTTCTAGCTAAATTCGACCATTCGTCGTTTTTCTTCTGGCCAGATTTTAGTCACACGATCCAATGCGATAATAAAAATAACCACAACTGCATAGTCTTTTGCACTATTAATCACACCTAATTTTTCCAAAATGGTCAAAAGTAGGTAAAAACTGAATAAGATGGCCGTTTAGGAAGGGCCAATAAGAACTCAATCCCAGCCTTATATCCCAGATAAATTTGCCGATTGAGACCCTTGGCGTTTTCCAATCGACGATTGAGAAAAGTGCGGATTCGTTTGTAAAACCAGTCTGAGGTGAAAAACAGGGATTGAATAGCTATGGCGATATAGGCCAAATTATTGGCATGTTCTGAATCCATGTCAAACACTCTAGCAAAAATATAGGTCCAGTCACCATTGTCCAGACAGATAATGATTGAAAAATAAACTACTGCTCCAGCTACAAGAATCAGGGGCACAGCGCGAAGGTATTTAAACATTGACATGCTCTACTCTATTTTTTCTATTATCAACCATAAGAACAAGTAAGTCAAGAACTTCATATTTGGGCTAAATTTTCCTTCTATCTCTCCTTACTCAGAATGACTGGCAATAGGATATAAGTTCGTTCCTTGAAACCAATCCTCGACTCTATGTCAGACTGGGGAGAGTGGTACCATGACCAACAAGCTGAATAAGCAAGAACTCCGACTAGATGTTTCTAATCGGAGTTTTCTGTTACATATATCCATAAAATTCTCTGCGAACGACTGCTGAATGGACCCAGTTAATCAAAGTAGTAAAATCAAAAACCGGTAGTCCTGTTTCTCTATGAAGGGTTGCTGCATAGGGTGGCAGGTCACTGCATTCCAGCAAAATGGCACCAATTTCTGGGTGATTGGCTTGCAAATCCTGAACAACTGCTACTAAGTCTGACTTCAAACGCCCGTTGTCCAAAAATGGCTTGTTGTAACGAATTGGAGCGAAACTATCCAGACTACCTATCTCTTTGACAATACAGTCTGAAATGGAAGCGTTGGCTTTGGCGAAAAAGTCTGCACTCGCTCCCTCACCATCTGCTACTAGTACCGCAATTTTCTGGTCTGGTTTGAGTCCCATTTTAATCAAGGGAATTTGAAGCACACTAGACAAATAGACAGGAACTGCTACAGCATCTCGCACCTGCTCCTGAAAATGGTTAAAGTAACCACAGGCGCCTACAATGGCTCGCACACCCTTTTTCTCTAACTTCTTAGCTGCCTCAATGACCATTCCCAACAATTTCTCCTCACCATTGAACAGATACTCAATTTCCAAAACAATATCCTCATAGACAACTGGAAAAGAAAAAGTAGTCGCGTTGGCTACATTACCCGGCAACTTGACATAGTTAAAATCAATAGTGATAATCCCAATCGAAAATCCTGCTACAGAGGCATTTTGTACCTGATAGAACTGATTCAATTGCCCAGCTTGCTCAATACTTGCTCTAAAGTGTGTCATTTATACCTCCTTTTCACCATTAACTATTAGTATACCAAAAACCAAATTCTCTCGGCCAATACTAATAAATTATGACTATCTATAGGAATAGACTATCACGAGGATAGCCTATCTGAATATTATTTTTCTTTTAAAACCATGTTCAAAATCAGTGCAGCTAAGGTACCTGTAGAAATCCCTGAAGATAAGACCATTTGTAGCGCTGACGGAAGATGGCTCAACAATTCTGGACGTACCGTCACACCGATACCAAGCGCAAAGGCAATAGAAATAATCAAGAGCTCACGGTCACCAATTTTTACAGTTGCAAGCGTCTTAATCCCTTGAGCAGCGACCAAACCGAACATGATAATTCCAACACCACCAAGAACAGGATGAGGCATGATGGAAATCAAGGCAGACAATTTTGGAAAGACACCAAGTAAAGTAAGAATAACACCCGCAATAATCATGACATGACGACTAGCAACTTTTGTTAAGGTAATGAGACCAACATTTTGTGAAAAGGCCGTATTTGGACCTGCTCCAAAGATACCAGCAATCAAGGAACCAACGCCATCTGCCAGAACACCATTTGCTGCCCGCTCAGAAGAAATTTTTTGGTTAGATGCTTCTCCAATTGCCATCATAATCCCTACCGTACCTATCAAGGATACAACATAAGCAGGAATAAAGGCCAAAATCGAAGATAGGTCAAATTTTACACCGTAATGGAAAATTTTAGGAAGAGCAAACCAGGCTGCTTCTCCAACAGCAGACATATCTACTTTTCCAAGCAAAATACAGAGGACATATCCAAAGACCATACCGAAGAAGACTGACGCTGTTTTCAGCATTCCTTTACCATAATGATTCAATGCCAAAGTAAAGACCAAGACGATAAAGGCGATACTGATATTTTCAACAGAGGCATAATCTGTAGCTCCAGCACCACCAGCTGCCCAATCCATACTCACTGGCATGAGGGTAATACCGATGAGGGAAACAACGGTCCCTGTAATCAATGGTGGAAAGAAACGCATCAAGGGTTTCACAAAACGACTCAAAACTATTTCAACAAATGAACCCGCAATGGTTGCACCCACGATACCAGCAATTCCCAATTGGCTACCAACACTGATAGCTGGATTGGCAAAGGTAAAGTCCGTTCCCATCATTCCAGAGACACGTGAACCTACCGGGCCAACACCTTTAGATTGCAAAATAGTTGCAATCCCAGCAACAAAGATTGAGGCCGATACCATAATAGAAGTATCTTCTACTGATAACCCCAAAGCACTTGCAACGACAAGTGGCACCGCGATGATGCCTGCAAAAGCTGCTAAGATATGCTGAAAAGCAAGCAACACAGCCATGCCTTTTGGCGGTTGTTCATCAATTCCATAGAGCATTACTGTTGAATGTTCATTTGTTGTTTTCTGAGACATTGTTTCTCCTTTTTTGTTCCTAAATAATATTTTTTAGTCTATCATAAAGATTCGCTTATTTCAATACAATCTACGATATTTTTTTGTTTACGTTCGCCTTTTGGTCGTTTAACGTGTTTTTTTACATGTTTTTATAACAATAATTCGTTTATCGTTTTGCTTATGATAAAAAATGCTATAATACACCAAGGAATCATTTGGAGGAAGAATTATGAAAATTTTGGAAGAACGTATTTTAAAAGATGGTCAGGTGTTAGGAGAAAATATTTTAAAAGTTGATTCATTCCTGACCCATCAGGTTGATTTTAAATTGATGAAAGAAATGGGACAAGTGTTAGCAGAAGCATACCGTTCTAAGCAAATTACAAAAGTTGTCACTATTGAGGCATCCGGCATTGCTCCAGCTGTTTATGTCGCTGAAAGTTTAGATGTGCCAATGATTTTTGCTAAAAAACATAAAAATATTACGATGACAGAAGGAATCTTGACATCTGAAGTCTACTCCTTCACCAAGCAAGTAACCAGCACCGTTTCTATTGCTAGCAAGTTTTTGTCGCCGGAAGATCGGGTTCTAATCGTTGATGATTTTTTGGCCAATGGACAAGCAGCAAAAGGCTTGATTGATATTATCCAACAGGCTGGTGCTCAGGTAATAGGAGTTGGTATCATCATCGAAAAATCCTTCCAAGACGGACGTCAACTCTTGATAGATGCAGGTGTCCCTGTTACTTCACTCGCTCGTATTGAAAAATTCCAAGATGGTCAGGTTGTTTTTGCACCTGCGGATATTTAAAAAGACTTGCTTCCAAAATTGAACCGCACCCCAAAAGTTAGACAGAAAAAATCTAACTTTTGGGGTGCTATTTTTATGAAATTGAGCTATGA
>NZ_JBMVJB010000045.1:0-13732 GCF_049893425.1 Streptococcus sp. VTCC 12886
ATGTAAATAGAAAAAGGTTCCAGAGTCGACAGGACTTTGGATCCTTTTTCAATATACCTTGTTATTGGGCGGTTACTATCAAACATGGCTTAAATAGAACTAAAAGGTGTATATATAATAAAAAAGAGAGAAAGACTTTTGGTACTTTCTCTTTTAATGGCAGGGCAGTTATTACTTACACTTGTTAATTAATCAATATTTGACTCTTTAATGATATAAATTGGCCTTTTCTTTGTTTCTAAGAAAATTTTAGAAATATATTTCCCGATGATACCTATTGACAGCAGTTGAATCCCTCCGATGAAAAGTATGATAGAAATTGTACTTGCCCAACCGGCAATACTTCCACCAACGGTCAATTTTCGAACAACTACAAAAATGATTCCAAAAATAGACAACAAAAATGAGCCAAATCCTGCCCAAACTGCAAGATTTAATGGTGCATCCGAAAAATTAATAAATCCCTCTAACGAATATTTTAATAAACTCCAAAAACTCCAAGAAGTCGTCCCTGCTACTCGCTCTCTATTTTCATAACTAATATAGTCTACCTTATAGCCTACCCAAGCAAACAATCCTTTAGAAAACCGGTTTACTTCTTGAAGTTCTAAAATACTATTAACAACCTGTCTCGTCATTAGACGGAAATCTCTAGCTCCATCGACCATCTCTGTTTCGGAAACTTTATTTATTAATTTATAAAAAAGCTTTGAGAAAAATGACCGAACCGGTGGTTCACCACTACGATCCGATCGTCTTGTTCCAACAATATCGAAGCCACGTTGTATCTTGTCATACATAGGTATCAATAATTCCGGTGGATCTTGTAAATCAGCATCCATCACTACCACAAAATCACCAGTTGCATGTTCCAAACCTGCTAATAATCCAGCTTCTTTTCCAAAATTTCTTGAAAAGGAAAGATAGTAAACATTAGTAAATTCTTTTGAAACTGCTCTTAGTACACTTAATGTCCCATCCTTAGAACCATCGTTAATAAATAGATATTCAAAAATAAGTTCATCAGACATTTGTTCCTCAACTTTTTGTGTCTCAGCTAAGAACGGACGAATAGTTTCTTCCTCATTATAGCAAGGAATTACAATCGATAATTTTTTCATTTCACTTCCCATTATTTCATATAAACATATAATTGGTAATCATTTCTATAAATGTCAAAGTTGTAGTTTGATTGTAATAATTCGAAAGTTGATAAATCAACCGTTGAAAAATCAAAACCTTGAAAATTAATATTGGAATGAGTAATACTATTATACCACATTACGTTTGGCCAATATACTGCTTGATTACTCGGGACTAAGTTATCTAAAATTGGATAATTTGTTGTTGCATTAACATATGCTTGGGAATCCTCTAGAAAACGATTGATAAAAACTAAATTATTTTCATCAGTAAGGTAAGTATTTATTTGAGTGCTCAACACAGCCGCCTGCATCTCAAAATCAGTTTTTTGATTATCTAATGCAGATACATACGCCATCGAAAAACTCAAAGTATAGTACGTTAAAACAATAGCAACTAATTTACCAACCAAATTTAAAAAGCGCTGATTTCTTTTGCTAACTACATATATGACAATAACCCCCACAAGAATTGCGAGGCCGTAGGCATACCGTGGTCTATCATCAGCCAGTGTGGCAGTACTTGCAATATATACTCCAAAAGACAGTACAGCCGACATCAGTAAATACATTAATGAAATAAAAAATAGAAATACTCGAGATTTTCTAGCACTAAAAATAAGTTGAAGAATGAAGACAACTATAAGAATAAGGATACAGAACTTCCAAAGGTTTGGAAGTTCATTTTGATAAGTTTCAAAATATACTCTAGTATTATTAACGATGGCAGCTGGTAATTCAGTTAAACTAGCAATCGAGGTATTTTCTCCCCTAGAAAGCAATTGTGGATTCATACGCATTTCAATAAAATAACTAACCAGTGCAATTCCATAATAAGCTGCACTGGATAAAAGAAATTGAAAATGTCTCATGAAATCAAGTTCTTTTGCAAATTCTAGTAACCCTAAAAAGATAACCAACATAATATAAATTCCTGATGAAGCTTGATACGAATTAAACATCAAGAATATTCCAATTATTGAACTTAATGCATATAGTTTTTGATTTGTTTTAAACCATAGAAAAGGTATGATAACAAAGAGCAATGAAAACATCATATATGGTGTATCAAATCGAAAACTGAACAACTCCAATCCAAAAGGATTTAAGCCGATGAAGATGGAAACAAATGCAGTAACCCAACTGATAGTTTCCTCACTATTCACAATATATATAACAAGACTACTGATTTGAGTTAGAATTAGTGCTGAAAGTATATATGTTGTCAACCCTAAATCAGTCAAATGTGAATCTCCCTGAACTAGGTGAGAGGCATACTCAGCAAAGTACCGTGCATAATGTTGTGCAAAACCAGTAGTACCGTCTAACCTTCGACCAATATCATCAATATAATAATAATTTATACTGCCTAAATATATTGCAAATAATAAATAAATGGCTGCTACAAACCCAATTTGAAATTTATTTGTTCTCTGCCAATCTATAAATTTTTTTATTTCATTCATATTATTCTCCTATTTTTATATTTGAAAAATGTACTAAAATTATTGAGATAACCCTTTCCTGCAATAATATCATATTGAATCAGTTCCAAGTCATTTGCTATTTCTAACTGTTGTGAATTCAAATCTTTTTTATCAACACTCGAATTGTTAAGGACATCCGTCAGCAGAGCGTAATATGGAGAAACTTTTGAATTCGTATGGGCAAGCAATTCTGCAGAAAAGTCACTTGAGTTCACCAACGGGTAATTTAACTTTTGAGTTGGGTAATTACTCCAAATAAAATAATCAGTTTGGTATTGACTCTCTGGATTTGTATCAAAAATATTACTAGAATAAAAACCTGGAAGATGGTCACCATAAAAAACGACTGTAATTTTTTTATCAATTTTAGACAACTGTTCCAAAAATAATTGTGTATCTTGATCGGTCTTATTTATTAACCGTATATATGAATTTAAGGTAGACTGATTTTCGCTAGATAAAGTATTTAACGTTGCTGTAAGATTTTCTGGAGAATCCATTATCCAAGGAGTATGATTTTGCATAGTAATGACAGAAAAAAATTGACTTTTTGATGTATCAATATTATTTAATATATTTTGGTAAGTAGTTTCATCACTAACATTTGCACCATATGTAGAAACATTTTGAAGAGTATCCTCAGACCCTGCTAAAAATATCTGCTTATTAAATCCCAATGAGGTATAGACTTTGTTTCGGTTATAATTACTAGCACCAGACGGATGGATTACTATACAGCTATTTTGTTCAAAGATATCACTTATCGTTGGTACAATATTCATCCTTGGTAATACTTCAGTCATTAATACTGACACAGAGGATGACATATTATAAAAAGGAAGACCAGTCAATGTTTGAAATTCCATATTTGCAGTTCCTCCACCAAAACCATCAGACTTCATAAGGCCACTAGTTGTATTACTTTTTATATTATCCAAATTTGATAGAATGCCTTCGCTTACCGATAGGCCCTCGATTCGCCTTGGGTCAGAAAAACTCTCACTTAAAATGTAGATAACCGTTTGATCAGAAATTTCCTCAGTGCGCTCCTTATTAATTTCGCTAGCTCTTGACTCATATTTTTTAACAAGTTTCTCAATTGTTTCTTTACTATATCCTTCCGGCTCCTCCATCATTTTTAATGTCAGTTGCTTTGTCCAAACATATGCTAATGATTTATATCTTGCATTTACACCGAAACCAAGCCACTCAATATCATACCAATTATTTAATCGCGATAGAATCGGAACACCTTCAACCACTTTACTTTCTTCAGCAGTTTGAAAAACAGCAAGAGCCACTCCTCCTACACTAAACAGCGCAGTAATTAAAAGTAGTCTATGTTTTATTTGAGGGATAATTTTATTTGATAATATATATCTCTGACCCAAAATAGCAATTAAAATCACTAGTAAGATGCCAACAATAATGTAAGGAAGACTAGTGGAATTTACATACTCTAATAATTGAGAAGGATTCAAAAGCCACACGAAATCTGTTATTAAAACAGGTTCATTTCTTAATGTAAATTTTAAACTATTCGCATAGGCTAGTAACGCACTCAAAGTTACAATGAGAGCGCTTGTTAGAAAATACCTATTTATTAAAATATATAATAATAGGAACAACAGTGTGAAAAATAAGATTTGATAGATCGTAGCACTTGGAAATATATAACGATTAAGTAATATTTCATTTTTTGCAACGCCCTGTTGAAGAAAATAATTTAATATTGTTGCAATCACAGTACTAGTGAATACAGCTAAAGAAAAATTTGCTTCATTTTTTAGCATCCCTTTTATTGAATAGGAAGCAAAAAACACTAGTACACCAGTACCTATTTGTATCAGAACTAATACAGATAGGTACTTTTTCATAAAAAAAAAATTTCTTGACTAGAAAAATAATTTGAGAAATTATCTTTAATTATATCTATAACCCGTTCATCGGTCACAATAAAAAGGGTCGGTAACCAATTAATTAACGAAACTTTCGGATTATATTTATCTAAGTAATTTGTAATTTTATCAATACGATGTTGTCTATATAAAAAATTAATTAGCAATGAAATAAAGATAATTAATAATATCGTCGGTATAGCACCAAGCTGCAAAAAATGATTTGTAGTAAAGCTTCTATAATCAAATTCATCATTATTCAGATTTCTTGTAATCAATAAAAAATAACTTACAGCTAAGTATACAATATATACAATAGCCAACCACACAAGTTTTCTTTTCGTAATAACTTTACCAAAATAGAAACAGCTAATTACAAGACAAAGCAGATAAATAATACCAAAAAACGATGTGTGTTCTCGTAAAAAATTTTCTAAATCCGTATTTTCAACTACTTTATAAAACAAGTGATAAAAAAATATATAATATAAGGAGAAGAATACTAACAATCTCTGTTGTATTCCCTCCAACTTAAAATTAATACTTTGTGCTAACTTCATTCATTCCATTTCTTTCTTATTCTTCTAATAATATATTTCACTGCCCTCGCTGGTCCGATAAAAATATATTTCACTGCTCCCTTAATACCCCCTAAATGATCAAAATTTACATAGGTATGAGGCAAGGCTTCTCCTCTCTCATTCAATAATTTATTATCAATAAAAGCTGTCAATTCTACAGGATTTTTTGAAATTCTAAAGTCATAATTTTTATCCCAGGCAATATAGATTAACATCCGTTCAATCGCATGTAGGATAGAATTTTGTGGTAATGGTTCTTTGGGAATATCTTCGTCTTTCAGCTCCAAATCAAAAAGTGGCTGTAAGGCATCGTATCTAAACCAAACATAAGTTCCATATGACATCACAAAGGTATGAAAAAGTTCAAAATTGATTTCTTTTGAAAGATTCATTTTCTTCCATAAATGATTCATTTCGGGTGCAATGAGATGCTCATTGTAGGGATCCACAATTTTATTAAATCGGAAAAATGTCGGAATGTCAGCAATGACAAGTCCCAAATCGTTTTGAGATTCAAAATTTGCAATTATTTGATTTGCAGGCTTTATTAGCATATCAATTAATTCTTTTCGCCAAGATTCTCCTGCCCAGAAATCAGCTTCTTTTGATTTTTTTGTATGAAAATGTCCAATATAGTCATAGGACTGCAACTGCTCTTTTAATTTCAGCATGGGAAGGACATCGCGGCCAATATTACCCGTCACGAAAATCTGGGCGCTGGTCTGATAATCTGCTAAAATGGCCTCAATTTCTCCCTGCTTGTCTTCAACATCAGTCGTGATAAAGAGGTCGTAAGGAAAGGCAAAGTTGCCAAAAGCAGTCAAAAACTCTGATAAAAGATCAGTGTAGAAGACATGGAGATGAACAGCCACCTTTTTGTTTGCCAAATCAGGCACTTCTGTCTCTTGCAGGTATTTCCTAGCCAACAGGTACTTGAAATCGGGCAAGTTAATCTTAGACATATGCGAAACGATTAGATCCACAGGATAGCCTGTCTTCCTTTCGATTTCATCTAAGATATAAGGAGTGATGTGTTGATTGGCATCAATGGTTTTGACCTTGATAAAAGGTACTTGATGTTTGAGAATGGCCGTCGGATTGTAATAAGAAAAATCTGGATGGAGCATCCCTGTCGTATCCACATTAACCGTATTAAACACAGTCTGATATTTAAAACCAGCATCCAACAAATGAGTTGTTACCTGTGTCTCATAATTTTCAATGACCTCTTTAACATTAGTAAAATTCTGAACTGAGAACCAAAAATCCTGAAAAGCATTGGATTGGATAACAGGCTGCTTAAAGACGAGATAATAACTTTGAATATGTTCAGGAAATTGCTGATTTTTTCTGAAATTCGTCATTCCCAAAAAATCTACACTTCCATCGTTCTCAAACTTCCTGTAAATATCTGTTAAATCCCAGAGTGGACCAAAACAAGTATCATTCATCAAAGTAACAGAATCATAGGACTTTAATTCCTCAAAACCTATGAAGCTCATGCCATCTCGCCAAGCAGCAAAGTCAAAACCGGAATTCTCCCTTTGAATAAAATCCGTCATCAGGCCCCTCTCCATCAGGCTAGCCCGTTTTTCATCTGGAAGTTGACTGTTCGAGATGAAGACCAGCTTAGAAAACAGGGGGCGCATCTGGGTCAGTTGGTATTCGACATGGGAACTAAGGTCATTGTATTTATTAAAATGAACATACAAAAGTAGTCGTTTCATTTTTTTCTCCTGAGGAAATTTATCATTTTCGTAGGTATGGTCCAGCGTCTGGAATGGATGACTGAATTGTAGCGGTGGGTCAATTCTTCCAGTTCCTTCTGCTGCTCTTCCACTTTGCGCAGGGCCTCTTCAAACCGCAGCTGATCCCGTTGCAAATCCCTAATTTTCATCTTGGCATCCAGAAATTCCTGGGCCAAAATTTTTCCTATGTAATCATCAGACTGGATGTCATCGACTTCAAAGGTCCGATACTGGAGCTGCAAATCCCGGCCAAACAGTTGGCTCGGAATCGTGTAAATCAGTTGAGGGTCTGGGTTTGGAAAGATGTAGGCATTGCCCAAGACGATACCGTTTGTGAAATCTGGCAAAATATCTGTCTGTCCCTCCTTGGCAATCAAGCGAACTTCTTGGAAGAAATTGGGAATTTCAGACAAATCGACCCGAATCATGGAGCAGTCCTCCGGTAGTTGAAAGTCTATCAAATCGGACTGGGCCAGAGGAAACTGTACTATATCTTCCAGGTTGAAGCCCTTATTGCTTCGATTGAGATAGATGGTGACTTTCTCGACACCAACCCGGTTCAGACCGCCTGCTCGCTTGGTCAACTCCAGTTCATAGCGGTTATTGCGGTCCAAGAGGATGCCAAGCATTTCCCGATAATTGCTCTTGGGGTACTTGTCCAAGTAGTGAATTTGGGTCTCTAATAATCTATTAAAGCGATTTTCTATCCTGTCAAAATCCTTGGGCCTTGAATCAGAACCCTGATTAATAACATAGGCCACTGTTGCTTCTGGCAGATAGGCCAACTCCGTGCGCTGGAAAAGATCCAGTTGCAGATTGAAGGTATCATCTGACGTTGTAAGGTCCAACTCGGCATTGACCTCTAACATCAAGTCTCGCTCGACCAACCAGGTCGAGGCCATGGTAAAACCGCGAGTGGCCAGCATTTTTTCAAAGGTATCCGCTAGGGGAATAAAGCCATTCTGGAAGCCAGCCCTGGAAACCAGTTTCCCTGACTCATTGTAGACATCGAAATCCGTATTGGACCAACGAGCTTGGGGATTGGCCTTCAGAAGGGCCAGTTGCTTTTGTAGTTTTTGCTTGTCCAGCCAAAAGTCATCCCCGTCACAGCGAGCGATATAGAAGCCACGCGCCTCTTGGCAGATGGCCACCCAGGTTTTGGCAATGCCTTGATTTTCTGAATTGTAAAAGGCTCTGATGAGGTCAGGATACTGGTCTTGGTAGCGGTCAATGATGGCCTTTGACCCATCTGTTGAAGCATCATCAATCAGCAAAATTTCCAGCGGAAAATCCCTCTCCTGGGCCAAAAAACTGTCGATGGTCTGGGCCAACCATGGCTCCTTATTATATACTGTACAGAGAATCGATACAAGAGGCTCTGTCATCGTAGCATCCTTTCACTAGTCTTCTATGGTCCAGTTTCCATTGCGTTGGATAAGGCCACTGGCCGAATCCAAGGCTGATTTGTCATCTGGAGCAATATCATTTCGGTTGACAAAAATGATGGGTGTCTGGGTCGCATCTGAAAAGGCCAGCATCTGCCCATCTTCATCCCGAACCGTAACCTCTAATTTCATCTTCAAGTCATTCACATTTGGCAAGGAACAGGTATAATGGACCTTTTTATGGCCCCTTCCTTCCAACATTTGGTCCATCGAATTGTCATTGTAAATCCAAATATTGCGGTCAATATCTGTCAGGGACAAGGCAATGTAGGTTTTGATATCCTCTAAGACATCAAATTCGATTTGGAAATGAATCGCATCCGCAGGGCTGATACGGTTTGGTGTCAGAAGTTGCAGTTTAAAGTTTTCAACTTGAACAACTTCTTCTTCCTGGACATCCTCAACCACTTCCTGATGAAGGGGAACGGTGTTGTCAAAGCTATACTGGTTGGCCACATTTTCTGGATTCCCAATAGCCTTGACCAAACCATGCTCAATCAGAACTGCCTTGTTACAATATTTCTTGACGGCCCCCATATCATGGGTGACCAGAATGGTCGTCTTACCGCTTTTCTTGCGCTCCACGAAGTAATCGTTACACTTGCGCTGGAAGGCCTCGTCCCCAACTGCTAGGACCTCATCCAAAATCAAGACATCACCTTGTGCTTTAATCGCAACTGAGAAGGCTAGACGGACTTGCATCCCTGAAGAATAGTTTTTCAATTTCTGATTCATAAACTCACGAAGTTCAGCAAAATCAACTATATCATCATACATCTCATCAATTTCTTCACGTGAGAATCCCAAAAGGGCACCATTTAAATAGACATTTTCCCGTCCAGTCAATTCAGGATTGAATCCTACGCCGAGTTCAATAAAAGAGACTAACTTCCCGTTAACAGTTACTGATCCATGCTCAGGTACATAAATTTGGGATATTATTTTTAGGAGAGTAGATTTACCAGAGCCATTTCGACCTAGGATACCAAAAAAGTCTCCTTTTTCTACTTCAAATGAAATGTCTTTTAGAACATGCTGTTCTTTATAACCTTTTATCCCTTTAAAACGGTTGACCATTGTAGTCCGCAAGCTTTGAGAAGCCTCTGTAGGTAATTTGAAAAACTTGCTGACATGGTCAACTTTAACAGCAATAGTTGTATTAGTCATTAGAGAATCTCCGCAAATTTCTTAGAATGTTTATTAAAGACCACGACTCCGATAATAAATACAACAAATGGAATTACATACGGAATCATAACGATAGCCTTATTATTAATAATTTGCCAGATTGGCAAATTGGCTCTATCGATGACAAAATAACGCATATCTTGGATAATTTGAGCCATTGGATTAAGCATTATTATTTTGGCAGCTACTACGCTCTGATTCATGACGAATGTCAGAGAATAGATAATTGGTGTTGCATACATTCCTGCTTGCATGAATACTTCCCAAATTTGTGCCAAATCACGAAAGCGGACAAAAAGGGTTGAAAGAATAAAGGCCACACCTGTTGCCAATAAAAACAATTCAATAAATAGTGGTATTGCCAAAATAACTGTCCAGGTAAATTCTACTCCATTAAAAAGTGAGAATATCAAAACAACCAAAAGGTTAATTGAAAAGTTAATAGCAGCCCCAAAAACTGCAGACAGTACAATAATCTCTTTTGAAAAATTTAACTTTCTTAAAAGATCTCCTCGAGTGACTATGGACACCATTCCCATATTAGTCGCTTCAGAAAAGAAGGACCAAATCACATTCCCAAGCAATAACGCTACAGGAAAATGTGGTACGTCCCCACCCAATCGCAAGAAATGGATGAAAACAACATACATAATAGCAAAAAGCATTAAAGGTTTTAAAATTGACCATAGATAGCCGATAACCGATCCTTGATAACGCAACTTAAAGTCTGTTTTAATTAGTTCTTTTAATAATATTCTGTTTTTGGTAGAAAACAAATTCATGTTTACTCCTTATTTATATGCAAATTTTGTCACAATTAATGTTGAAAATACAACTGTATGAAAGGCTTTATTCTTTCTTAAACCGTATTTTCTGAGTGTGTGCAATCGTTCTAGCATGGGTTTATCCATAATAGTCACAAATGCTTCAATCAATTCTTTATCCGCTGCGGAAATCGGTAGCTCTAGCAAATATCTGGCTTGCCGCTGACTGTTTTTAATCAAATCCCAATAAACCGAAAAGAGGACGTGAGGTCGAATCCATTTTTTGAATCGTTTGGAGAGAGTTCGAGCTCCAAGTACATTTTCGGCATGTTGGCGGTACAATTCTGTCGGTTGATCAATGTAGACCAGACTTCCTAAGGAAGAGGCTAGCAGAGCAAGGTACCAATCATGCATGAGAATGCCATCTGTTACCGTCCACAGTTGTGCCAGTGCATGATTGATCATACTTGTACCACCGGTAACAGTGTTTTCCGTCAATTCTTGCACCAATTTGGTATTTGCATGATGCGATTGACTACGGACCATTCTTTCAGTCATGACATTCAAATCTTGATCAACAACCGTTAAGTCTGTGTAGACCATCAATGGTTGTTCAACAGGATACTCCTGGGCTTTCCGCAAGGTTAATTCTAACTTTTCTGGTAACCAAACGTCATCTTGGTCACTGAAAAAATACATATCGGCTGTTTTGTATTGGACCAGGGCATGAAAACTGCCAATCACACCTAAATTTTCCCTACTTTCAGGATTGATAAAGTAAATTCGGCTATCCTCTTGGACAAATTTAGCAATTATCTCACGTGTTTTGTCTTTCGAACCATCATCTCGAATCAAGAGTGTCCAATCTGTATAGGTCTGCTCTTGTATCGAGCGAATTTGATCTGCCAAAAACTCCTGACCGTTAAAGGTCGACATGAGTATGTTAACTTTCATCTAAAAATAATTCCTCGTATTGTTGTACAACCTTTTCCCAAGTATAATTCTCTCGCATGTGCCATTTAGCAATCTGACCGAGCTCCACTGCCTCTTCTTGTCCATCAATTGTATTTATTAATTGACTCAAATTTCCAGGTTCTTTGGTCCAATAACGCGCTCCATCGACTGCTACCTTGCGATTGAAATCAACCCCCAAAACAAGATTTTCATTTGTTTGAGCAAGTGCTTCTAAAAGGCTAGGATTGGTGCCACCAACTTCATGACCATGGATATAGGCACGGCATTCTTGTCGAAGGTATTTGAGTAAATCTTGGTCATAGACAGTCCCAATAAATTTTATACGGTGATCTGCATCAAAACCAGTCTCTTTTTTCAATTGTTGAAAATAGGCAGAGCCTTCGTGATTGGCGACGATAACCAAATCGCGTGAGGTATTACTGGCCATAAATTCCTTGATGGCCCTTGCATAGTTATTTTCCGGAACAAAACGCCCGATAATTAAATAATATTCTTTCTCTTTGATAGCCCACTTCGCAAAAGCACTTCGTACCTGCTCAGATTGCGCCGTCAGATGCGTCCGACTCAAATCGGTGCCATAGGCAATGAAGGTGGTTTTAATTCCGGGATAAGCGGCTATGATATATTCCTCGATTCCTTCATTATCAGCGACAATCAAGTCGGCATGTTTTGCCATCAGTTTTTCGGCATATCGCAAATAGGCTTGCACAGGTTTGGGCCATTTTGCCCGTTTCCATTCTAATCCATCAGGGTTGACAAATAATTTCCCCCCGGCTGCTTTGATTTTCTTTGCAAAAGGTACGATGAAACCACCGATTGTATTTCCCAAAATATAGAAAACGGGTGCTGTCACCTGCTGCTCTTTTACCAAAGTCAGAGCATAGGAAATAGCCATCATATCATATGCAATGACACGCGCAGGACCAAGCTTCGGAGGATTGATTGTAAAACAATCTGCTCCCATATAGGTCGAATGAACCTGGTGGCTCGTATCAGAGAGGCAGGCTACATGATACTGAATCTCGTCAGCATGCTGATGACTCACAAGTTGCTGGACGAAGGTCTCAAAACCACCATATTTTGCGGGCAAGCCACGGCTGCCGATAATAAAAACATGTTGCATCATTCTTCTCCATTAAATTGCAGTTCTTTTCATTATACCATGTTTTGACAAATTTTCCTATTTAAACCCGAATGAAAACGTATCTACTTTAGAAAATTGACAGCTATCCTCCCAAGCCTAAAAATATATGACATACTCAACCGTGGTGCTGGTTAATTTCAAAATATTGTAAATTGTGGGCCAGCAAGATTTGTTCAATTCGTAACTCTAATCCAGTTAGTCCCCTTGCCAATGTGAGTTCAATATCAAATAGTCTCACTAGCTCAGAAAAGCGTGTTTCAATGGTTCGTCTCATCGCCATTAATTGCCAATGATTATGTTCCTTAACACCGTCCATGTTTTGACGTAAAGGGGTCCATAAACGATACCCTTCTTTCGCCAAATCTGCTTTAAGCTCATGGCTTAAGTAGCCTAAATCGGCGAGAATAACAGATTGTTGGCACCCTCCCTATCAAATCATGAACAATTTTGATATCATGAACAGAAGCATATGTGACCACATAGTTTAGAATATAGTCCGACAAAGTCACTAACATATGGATCTTAAAGCCATAAAACCATCGCTGTTTAGAGGCATTGTAGCCAATATCGGCAACTCCTTTAAAAATGGAAGCCCTGTGATTGCGGACAGGTTGACAAAGTGGCAAAGGAAAACTGTCTATGATGACAATGTCATTAGGATTAATCCTGTCATTCATGGCTTTTCGAATGAATTGGACTAACCAAATTAATTGTCTTGAGCGTCGATTAAATCGACTTCTTTCAAGTAATCTGCCACTCGGAAATAGGCGACAAATCCTGTAAAAATGTCTTTGTGAGGTGATACCTAGCTCAGCTTGTAATAAAAGTAAGGACTAATAAGGCTTCATAAGAAACCTTGGCTAGACCAACATTTCGACGATGTTTAAAGGCATCTGGACAGTAGTTTTGATAAAAGTGATGGCAAATTTGTGATAATTGATGTAAACTCTATTGTAAGCGGTGTAATGTAAATGGCTCATTTGGATTACCTCCTGTATGTTTCATCACTTACAGTTTAATCCAATTCAGCTTTTTTGTATACTGAAAAATTAACTAGCACCACGGGTACATACTCACATACTAGAACCTATTACTGTCTGTGTGAAAGTTGTTTTTCATTATCAGAATCGATAAGTCATGCGTGCAAAAGTAAGATTCCGTACTCAGTTCTTATGAATCATGCGCATGAAAAAACTTCTGTGGCCAGATTTTAGGAATCACGCTCAGAAAAGTAAGATTTCAATCCATATTTTATATTTCACATATAGTAACCGCCCAATAACAAAGGCTCTATAATTTCTGTAGTGGGTAAATCCACTGTAGAGATTATGGAGCCTTTTTTAGTGTAGAAAAAAAGTCC